>JBAVOF010000395.1:0-1681 GCA_049691835.1 Polyangiales bacterium | reverse complement strand
AGAGTGGGCTCTGAGTAGGGCTGCGCGCCGAAGAGGGGGACGCGACTCTCAGTTCGCCTTCGTTGATGAGAACTTCCGCAGCTCCCGTTCGGTCTTTTCTTTCAACCGGACCTCGTTACCGTCGGTTGTCCGCAGGGCCACGTCGAGAATGCGCTCTTGCTTCACGAGCCCGACGTTGCGGACGAACCAGCTCGTTTCGGTGATCGTTCCGGAGTGAACTGGCAGACCCGACAACTCGCCAGAGACCGGGCCCTCCGAGATCGTCTTGAGGGCCTTGGGGAACTTGCCCGCCGCAACGCTGATCGACTCAACGGCCCGCGACTTGAAGGCGACCGTCACCGTCAAAGCGCCCAACGCGCTCGTCGTGGCCTCCCTGAGCGGCGGATCGTGCAATATCGAAACTGGCTTGGCGAGCTTCGCGCCCGTCCCGCCCGCGAGATCGACGGCGTGAAGCTCGATGGCGCTTGGCGACGTCGACAGGTGGAGCGTGGTGTCGACCTTGACCGCGGGCGCGACGCCCGACCCGCGCTCTTCGATCGTGGTGTCCACAGCAAAAACCTTCAGCTCCTTCGTCGAAAACCGCGAGGGCCCCACCACCCGCTGCTCCATCGTTCCGAGCTTTTCAGACTCCTGAACGTCGAACCCGGCCACCACAGTGGTGTGGCTCGCGGTCGCGTACGACCAGGCGTTTCCAACTCGAAGCGGATAGTACGATGTGATGTCCGCCGCGATGACGCCGGAGGCAAACACCAGCGTCAGGGCGAGGACTACCACGAAGGCCGAGGCCCGAGAGAACGGGAATGCGAGATTCACGGCCTTATGGTAACCGGAGTCGCGCCGGTCGTCGATCTGGGGTACCGGACGAAGGAATTGCACCATCGAAGCAGCTTTTTTCGCCGAACCCGTTGGGAAGGGGTTGGGCGATGTGCGAAATGCGGACTGCTCTCGTAGCCCGGTCTCGCGAGGGCGCTGGCACACATTCTGCTTCGGCTCGATCTGTCACCGCCTCATCGATGGTGGACAAGAAGGAGGAACGGCCTGTGACAACTCGCAAATCGGTTTGGGGGGCTTGCTTCTTGACGATGTCGCTTGCGGCCTGTGGTGGCGGGACCAGCACCAGCAATGGGGATGACTCGGCCGGGGTGTCGTTCACCGAAGCAAATGCCACGGAGCTCGCGGGCATCGCCGCCTCTGCGATCGAGCTCTTTCCGAGGATCGGCGCCGGCTATCAGGGAATTGTCGAAGCGATCGACGCACAGAACACAGCTGGGATGGGCTTGAGCGCCAAGGCCTTGATCGATATCGGCGACATCGGTCTGTGCTCAACCGGGCAGTCCAACCTGATCTGGGATGACGCAGATGACGACGAGGAGCTTTCGGCAACCGACATTGCGACGTTGGAGCTGGTCGATTGTGACGACGAGATCAACGGAACCCTTGCTTTTGGGTTTCTCGAGGTTGCCTACACGAAAACGGTTGCAGACATCGATCTCGACGTCACGCTGTCCAACGCGCTCGAGGGTGAAGCGAGCTCGGAGTCTCTACAAGGCCGGTTTCAAGTTGAAGTCAATGGGGTGCCCGGGCCGCCGGAGCTGGCCATTGCTCGGTACGTCGTGGTCGACAACAGCGACCCTTCCCTCGGGGTGCTTGCCAGGCTGGACGGTGAGCCCGAGTTCGCGCT
>JBAVOF010000394.1:0-13745 GCA_049691835.1 Polyangiales bacterium | reverse complement strand
GCCTTGTATCAATCGATCCTGCTTCATCCGAGGCGTGACCAGTTCGACATCTCGAGCTTGCGGCTGGCTGTAACCGGTGCTGCCGCAATCCCGGTCGAGCTCATCCATCGCATGAAAAGCGAGCTTGGATTCGAAATCGTGATCACCGCATACGGACTCACTGAGAGCTGCGGCGTAGTCACGATGTGCCGCATCGACGACGATGCCGAGACCATCGCAACGACCAGTGGCCGCGCCATTCCCGACGTTGAAGTGCGCATCATCGACAGCGAAGGCAGCGCCCTACCCGCAAACCAGCCGGGTGAGATCGTGGTTCGCGGATACAACGTGATGAAGGGCTACTTCAATGCCACCGAAGAAACCAAGGTGGCCGTCGACGAAGATGGCTGGCTACACACGGGCGACATCGGCACGATGGACGAGCGCGGATACGTCAAGATCACCGATCGCCTCAAAGACATGTTCATCGTCGGGGGCTTCAACGCGTATCCAGCGGAGATCGAAAACACCCTGCTCAAGATGCCCGGTGTTGGTGAAGTCGCCGTGATAGGCATTCCTGATGAACGCCTTGGCGAGGTCGGGATGGCGTTTGTCGTTGCGGCGCCGGGTCAAACCCTCAGCCCGGACGCGGTCATCGCATGGAGCCGAAACAACATGGCGAATTTCAAGGTTCCCCGTCGAGTCGAGATCCTCGACGCCCTGCCGCGCAACGCGACCGGCAAGGTCTTGAAGTTCGAGTTGCGGGAGCGGGCCCTTGACTGAGTTTCCCGACGGCGTCGCGCTCGTCGTGGGCGGGAGCGGTGGAATCGGCGGCGCGATCGCTCGTGGATTTGCCGCTCAGAGCGTCGCGCTCGCGATCACGTATCGCCACAACAGAAAGTCAGCCGAAACGGTGGCAGAGGAGATTCGGAGCGGTGGAGGTAGCTGCTCCGTGCATCAGGTCGAGCTCGGGGAGCTTGGCTCGGTCGAGCGCTGCCTCGGCGAGCTCGTGACCCAGTATGGGCAGATCCACACCATCGCCCATGCAGCCGGCACGCGCATCGATCAGCCGTACGTCAGCCAAGTGACGCCCGAGCAGTGGCGAAACACCATGGACTGGGACGTGAACGGGTTCTTTCACATCGTGCACGCGGGACTCGCACACCTTCGACGAAGCCGGGGCTCCATCGTATTCGTGAGCTCGGCTGGGCTGAAGCGCTTCCCACCTGGTGACGTGCTATCGGTCGCACCCAAGGGCGCGATTGAAGCGTTGTTGCGCGGGGTCGCCCGCGAGGAGGGGAGACACGGCGTTCGCGCTAACAGCGTCGCGGTGGGCGTCGTGGACGCCGGGATGTTCCCGAGGCTGGTCGAGCGCGGTGAGCTCAGCCAGGAGTGGATCGAGGCCGCCATACGAAACACCCCACTGCGCCGTTTTGGAACTCCCCGGGAAATCGCCGATGCCGTGGTGTTCTTGGCTTCCGCGCGGGCGCAGTACATCACCGGCCAGACACTGTTCGTCGACGGCGGTTACTCGTTGTAGGCCAAGACGGAGCTGGGTAGACTTCCGCGCGGGGAAACATGGGCCAAGTCATCTTCGACGAGCGAGACAAGCCACTGATGCGCATGACCTACCAGGGCCTGTGCGATGATGCTGAGTGGCAGCGTCACATCAAGGTCATGTCGGACTGGGCACGACGCGGGGAGCACTACGCCGTGGTGATCGACGCCCGCGAAGTCGGCCGAGTGCCAGCGACTCAGCGCAAGGGAATCATGGACTGGATCACTCGTGACCATCAGCACCTAAAGGCCAATTGCGCTGGGGGAGCGCTGATCTTCACGAGCGCGCTTCAACAGGGGTTGTGGACCGCGATCTCTTGGGTCACCCCAAGCCCCATACCCGTCAAGATCTTCCGCGACGTTCCGTCCGCTGAATCGTGGTTGCGTGCCCAGCTTCAGGAGAAAATGGCGTCATGAGCCGCCTAGCGGCGGTCGAGGGGCAGCTCCTCGCTCCGGGCGCACCGTTCGAGCTGGCCGATCAGGAGATGCTCGGCGAACGCGTTCGCGCTTTCGCCAAGCGTGCGCGCTCACTTCGTGACGTATTGTTGCGGTCTAGAGAGTTCGCGGACGCCGAGTACATGGTGTTTCACGATGGCGAACGGGAGCGACGGTACTCGTTCGGGGATCACGAGAGGATGGTAGCGAGCGCTGCAGCTGCGTTCGCTGGTCGCTTTGGCATCCGGCCCGGGGATCGGGTCGCCATTCTCGCTGCAAACTGTCCCGAGTGGATCGTCTCGTTCTGGGCGAGTGTGAGTCTAGGCGCGATTTGTGTCGGATTGAATGGCTGGTGGACTGAGGACGAGATCCGGTACGCGGTTCAGCACAGCCAGCCAAAGTTGCTAATCGCAGATCGCAAGCGAGCCGCGCGCATCGGGGACGACTTAGCCGTGCCGACCCTAATCGTGGAGGACGACTTCGATGAAGCCCTCGCGGCCTATCCAAACACGGCGCTTCCCACCCAGCCCATCTCGGAAGACGACCCGGCGATCATGCTGTATACCAGTGGAACGACTGGTCGGGCCAAGGGCGTGGTTCATACGCATGGCAACGTGACCAACATGCTGATGGTCAGTTTTTTCCACGGGGCCCGGCTGATGATGGCCAATCCGAAACGAGCCGAGCTGCCGCAATTGGCCAACAGTATCCTGGTGACTAGCCCACTCTTTCACGTATCCGGCCTGCACTGCGCAGCGGTGACGGCTCTCGCTGGCGGCGCCAAAACCGTTTGGCCGATGGGGCGATTCGACGCCGAGACGACGCTTGAATTGATCGAGCGTGAGAAGGTGACCGGCTGGGGGTATACGGCGACCATGCTCCATCGCCTGGTCAATCATGCCGAAGCCGGCGATTACGACTTGAGCTCGTTTAGGTCTGTGGGGGGCGGTGGCTCGCCAATTCCGGCTCCGCTAATCGAGAAGGCCAAGGCGCTCTTTCCGCAGTGCAGTCACACGATGGGCGTTGGGTATGGCCTTACCGAAGGAACGGCCTTTGCCACCTTGAACGCCGGTGACGAGCTGATCGACGACCCCTCCTCGGTTGGTCGACCCGTGCCTACCGTCGAGATCGAGATCCGGGACGAGCACGGCCGGGCCGTGGCGGACGGGGAGGAAGGCGAGATCTACCTTCGTGGCCCCCTCGTCATGCTCGGATATTGGGACGATCCCGAAGCCACGACAGCCGCGATCAAGCCGGGGCGTTGGCTCAGGACCGGCGACGTGGGCCGGCTCGTCGATGGCAAGCTCTTCATCGCATCCCGCAAGCGCGATTTGATCCTGCGTGGTGGTGAAAACGTTTACCCGTTCGAAATCGAACAGCGCCTCGAGGCCCATCCTGCCGTCGCGGAAGCGGCCGTGATCGGGATCGACCACGAAGAGCTCGGCCAGGAGGTCAAGGCAGTGCTCGTCCTCGAAGAGGGTCGCGAGGTCGCAGTCGAAGACCTACAGCGCTGGGTTGCTGAGACGCTCGCCTACTACAAGGTGCCTAGCCATTGGGAGATCCGAACCGAGCGACTGCCCCGCAATGCGACGGGAAAGGTGCTAAAGAATGCTCTGCGCAATGCGCAGGATTCCACGTTCATCGAGGAGTGAATCATGCCCGAAGCCGTGATCGTATCAACTGCGCGAACGCCGATCGGACGCGCGTTCAAAGGGTCGCTGATCGAAATGCGGCCAGATGACCTCGCGGCAATCGCGGTGAAGGGGGCACTCGCGAAGGTGCCCAACTTGGACCCGACCACGGTCGAGGACTTGATGATCGGATGTGCACAGCCGGCAGGCGAGCACGGTTACAACATGGGGCGCGTTGTGAGCTTGCTCTCTGGTTTGGATTCCCCCGGTACGACGGTGAACCGCTACTGCTCGTCGTCTCTGCAGACGATTCGGATGGCGGCCCACGCGATCAAGGCTGGCGAGGGGGAGGTGTTCGTCGCCGCGGGCGTCGAGTGCGTTAGCCGCTTTGGTTTCGGCCGGTCCGACGGGATGGACAATACCAAGAACCCGAGATTCTCCGCCGCGGAAGCACGGATGGCAGCGTACATGTCTCCCGACGGAGGCAACTGGGAGCCCGCTCCGGGACTGCCCGACGTCTACATCACGATGCTGCAAACGGCGGAGAACGTGGCTCAGTACGTCGCGGTGTCTCGACTCGAACAGGACGAATTCGCGGCGCTGTCGCAGCAACGTGCGGAGGCCGCGCAGAAGGCCGGGTTTTTCGCCGAGGAGATCACCCCGGTGACCACGCCGAGCGGGAAGCTCGTCGATAGCGATGACTGTCCGCGTCACGGCACGACGGCGGCGAAGCTCGCCGGGCTCAAACCGGTGCTTCTGGAGCAGATGGGTGAAAGGGCGACGGTGACGGCCGGTAACGCCTGCCCGCTCAACGATGGCGCCGCCGCGGTCGTCGTGATGAGTCACGCACGCGCCAAGGCGCTTGGGATCAAGCCGATGGCCCGCATCGTCTCGACCGGGGTGTCCGCGCTCAACCCTGAGATCATGGGTCTGGGCCCGGTCGAAGCCAGCAGGCAGGCCCTTCAGCGCGCGGGGCTCAAGATCAAGGACATCGACCTCGTTGAAATCAACGAAGCCTTTGCCGCTCAGGTCATCCCATCTGCACGGGAGCTCGGGATCCCGTTCGACAAGCTCAACGTCAACGGCGGCGCCATCGCCCTTGGTCATCCGTTCGGCCAAACCGGCGCCAGGATCATGACGACCCTCATTCACAACCTTCAAGCACGCGACGGCCGGTACGGCCTCGAAACGATGTGCGTGGGCGGCGGACAGGGCATGGCTGCTGTGATCGAACGGCTCGACTGAGCTTGGCGAAGTCCGCCCCCAGTCAGGACCGTGATGAAGCGGACGGACACCGATCAACTGGTCCCGTTGTGTCGGTCGTTTCTGGACACCTGTCCCCTTGCAGAAAGTGAAACATGTTTCAGTCTAGCCAGGGTGAGTCGTGTCAATCGGCAGATCCTGTTGAGAAAGCGCCCCATCGGGGTGCCGAGTGCCGATGATTTCCTGACCGCCGAGACGAGCGCCGGGACCCCGGGTCCGGGCGAGGTGCTTCTCGAGAACCTGTACCTCTCGATCGACCCAGCCATTCGCGGATGGATGAGCGAGGCGAAGTCCTATCTGCCGCCGATTCGGATTGGCGAGCCGGTCCGAAGCGGGACGCTCTCTCGGATCGTCGAATCGAACGCAGAGGGTTGGCCAGTGGGACAGGTCGTCCAGGCTCTGGCCGCTTGGGAGTCGTTCAGCGTCGTCCCCTCGCAGAGTCTTCATGGCAAGGTGAGGCCCATCGAGGGCATACCGCTTTCGGGCATGCTGAGCGTCCTCGGCGGTACCGGGTTGACCGCATACTTCGGTTTGCTGGAGGTCGGACGACCGAAGAAGGGCGAGACGGTCGTCGTATCCGCGGCTGCCGGCGGTGTCGGATCGATCGTCGGACAAATCGCGAAGCTCAAGGGCTGTCGCACGGTGGGACTGACCGGCAGCGACGAAAAGTGCGCGTGGCTCGTCGACGCCCTCGGTTATGACACCGCGATCAACTACAAGACGCCCGATCTGCGAGCTGCGCTCAAAGACGCCTGTCCGGAGGGTATCGACGTGTTCTTCGACAGCGTCGGGGGTGAAATCCTCAACACCGCTTTGGCACGACTCCACTATCGAGGCCGGATCGCCGTCTGCGGCGCGATCTCGCAGATCAACGAGGCTGAGCTGCCGCCGGGTCCGAGCAACTATCTGCAACTCCTCGCAAAGAGCGCGCGAATGCAGGGTTTCACGACCCTGGATTTCGCCAGCCGATACGACCAGGCGCGCGCAGAGCTCGCGAATTGGATCCTCGAGGGCAGAATTCGCTACTGCGACGAGATCGTGGAGGGGCTCGAGAGCGCCCCGTTGCATTTTCTCCGTTTGTTCAGCGGTGAACATAGAGGAAAATTGATGGTTCAATTGGCCAATGTCGAGGTTTGACGATGACTGGCATTTGTGAGGGACGCGTAGCTATCGTGACCGGAGCGGGTCGAGGCATCGGCCGTGAGCATGCGCTCGAGCTCGCAAGGCAAGGGGCCAGAGTCGTGGTCAATGACCTCGGCGTCAGCAACAGCGGCGAAGGTGGAGGCAGCGGCCCTGCGGACGAAGTCGTTCGAGCGATTCGTGACATGGGTGGGGAGGCCGTGACCAACGGCGCCGACGTCGCGGATTGGGGCCAGGCCGAAGGGCTCGTACGGCAAGCGATCGACGTTTTCGATCGACTCGATGTCGTCGTGAACAACGCCGGCTTCGTGCGCGACCGGATGTTCGTGAGTTGCAGCGAGGAAGAATGGGACGCGGTCATTCGGGTGCATCTCAAAGGACACTTCTGTGTGTCTCGGCACGCCGCCGCGTATTGGCGCGAGCAAGTCAAAGCCGGCGAAGTAGTCGATGCGCGAATCATCAACACCAGCTCCGGCGCAGGTGTGCTTGGAAGCGTCGGCCAATCGAGCTATTCCGCGGCGAAGGCGGGTATCGCGACCCTCACTCTAGTGCAGGCCGCCGAGCTGCGGCGTTACGGCATCACGGCCAACGCGATTTGCCCAATCGCGCGCACCCGAATGACCGAAGGGGCGTTCGGGGATGCGATGAAGGCCCCGGACCAGGGGTTCGACGAGAACGACCCGGCGAACGTATCGCCTTTCGTCGCCTGGCTCGCCAGCTCGCAATCACGCGGGGTCACGGGTCGCGTCTGGGAGGTGTTCGGAGGTACGATCACCGTCTTCGACGGTTATCGCCGCGAGCAGACGGTTGACATCGGGAAGCGATGGGACCCCGCGGACCTCGGCCCGGCCGTAGAGCGGCTGCTCGGCAAGGCGCAAGCCGCGCTCAAGGTGTACGGAACATGAGCAACCCCCTGGACTTCACCGGCCGAGCAGTCCTGATCACGGGCGGCGGACGCGGCATCGGCCGAGGCATCGCCGAGGCGTTTCTGGCGGCGGGCGCCGATGTGGCGGTCTGCGGCCGAAAGAATCCAGATCTGCTTCCGAGCGCGGGCGGCAAGAGCGCGATTTTCGTCAGTGCCGACGTGCGCGATGCGGAACAAGTCGAGAAGCTGATCGACGCGGTGGTCGAGCGCTTGGGGCGGCTCGACGTCCTGGTGAACAACGCAGGGGGGGCACCTTTCGCGGAGGCTGCAACGGCGTCGCCGCGCTTTTCGGAGAAGATCATCGAGTTGAATCTGACCGCGGCGCTGCATTGTGCTCAAGCCGCCAACCGAGTGATGCAGCGCCAGAGCTCGGGTGGCTCGATCATCAACATTGCAAGCGTGTCCGGTATCCGCCCTTCGCCGGGCACCGCGGCCTATGGCGCCGCGAAGGCTGGGGTCATCAACCTCAGCGCAACCCTGGCCATCGAATGGGGCCCCAAGGTGCGCGTGAACGTCATTTCGGCTGGGTTGGTCCGGACCGAGCAAGCTCATCTTCACTACGGGGACGAGGAAGGCATCAGGCGGATCGCAGACACGATCCCTCTCAAGCGTCTCGGGACACCGGAAGATGTCGCCGGTGCCTGCCTGTACTTTGCTTCATCGCTCGCATCGTACGTGAGCGGAGCCAACCTGGTGCTGCACGGTGGGGGGGAATCGCCCGCGTTCCTGTCCGCCGCCACCGTCAATCGAGGAGAATGAGCGCGTGGACTTTGCTTTCTCAGAGGAGCAGAACGAGCTCAGAAGGGCAGCGCGTCGGTTCTTGGAGGTGGCTTCTTCGCAGGAGCGGGTGCGGTCCGCGATGGCGACCGAACGAGGATACGATTCCGCGGTATGGCGACAGCTGTCCCAAGAGCTCGCCTGGACGGCCCTCACCATCCCCGAGGAGCTGGGCGGGCTCGGAATGAGTTATCTGGACTTGCATCCGCTGATGGAGGAAATGGGGCGTGCGCTCTTGTGCTCACCGTTTCTTTCGACGATTTGCCTCGGTGCGAATGCTCTCTTGCTGGGAGGCACCGAGACGCAGAAACAGCGCTACTTGCCCGGGATCGCGGCCGGTGAAACGACAGCAACCTTGGCCTTTGGCGAAAAGAACAATCGAATGGACGCGGAGGGCGTCCAGGCGACCTACGCCGCAGACGGGGGTGGCTACATCCTTCATGGCGAAAAGAGGTACGTTATCGACGGGCACACCGCTGACCTTCTGATCGTTGCGGCACGCTCGAAGGACAGCGACGGAGCACAGGGTTTGAGCCTGTTCTTGGTCCCGGCCGATACGCGCGGTGTGAAACGCGCATGGCTTCCGACGGTGGACCAGACGCGGCGATTGGCATCCATAGAGCTCGACCAGGTGCTCGTACCAGCCGATGCCATCGTCGGCGAGGAAGGACATGGATGGGGTCTGTGCGAACGCGTTCTCGACCTCGCGAGGATCGCGCTCGCAGCAGAACAAGTTGGAGCCGCCGAGATGTGCCTCGAGATGTCGGTGGAGTACGCAAAGGTGCGCAAGCAATTCGACCGACCCATCGGTTCGTTTCAGGCCATCAAACACAAGTGCGCCGATATGCTGATGATGGTCGAATCAGCGCGCTCCGCGGCGCTCTATGCTAGCGCTCTCGCTGGGCAGGGGGACAACGATCTGCAAGAGGCCGCTTCGGGTGCCAAGGCTTTTTGCTCGGATACGTTGTTTCATTGTGCGGCGGAGAACATTCAAATACACGGGGGAATCGGCTTCACCTGGGAGCATCCCGCCCATCTGTACTTCAAACGGGCGAAGGCAACCGAGGCGCTGTTCGGCGACCCCTCCTTCCACCGCGAGCGATTCGCCAAGCGCATGGGTTTGTGATGGAGCTACAGCTTACCAAGGAAGAGGAAGCATTCCGCCGTGAGGCACGCACCTGGCTGCAGGCGCAGCTCAACGGTCCCTTCAAGGACGTTCGAGGCCGCGGTGCCTCGGGCGACCAGGATACTTACGTCGAGGAACGAATCGCCTGGGGCAAGGCCATGGGCGGCGCCGGGTGGAACTGCATCGGCTGGCCGAAAGAGCACGGCGGCCGCGGCTGCACCATCAAAGAAGAGGCCGTCTTCAACGAGGAATACGTTCGCGCGAACGGGCCCGGCAACGTGGGGCACATCGGTCAGACCCTGCTCGGACCTACGTTGATCCACTTCGGATCGGCCGAGCAGCAGAAGCGGTTTCTTCCCCCCATCGTCGCGGGCGATGAAATCTGGTGTCAGGGCTACTCGGAGCCGGGCGCGGGTTCCGATCTCGCCAACGTGCAAACGAAGGCCACGTTGATTGGCGACGAATGGATCATCGAAGGCCAGAAAATATGGACCTCCGGTGCGCAGTACTCCGACTGGTGCTTCGTTCTGTGCCGAACCGATGCCGAAGCACCCAAGCATCGGGGCATCAGCTACATACTCGTCCCGATGAAACAAGACGGCATCGAGGTACGACCGATCAAGCAGATGGGCGGTAGCGCGGAGTTCGCGGAGGTCTTCTTCGACGGCGCCAAGGCCCAGCACGGCCACGTGGTCGGGGGCATCAACAACGGCTGGAAGGTGGCCATGGGCACGTTGGCGTTCGAGCGTGGCGCATCGACACTAGGGCAGCAGTATCTATTCCAGCAGGAGTTCGAGCAGGTCGTGGAGGTGGCGAAACGCACTGGCGCCGCGAACGATCCCGTTTTCCGCCAACGGCTCGCTCAGGCTGCGATCGGGCTCAAGGTCATGCGCGTAAACGCCCTTCGCATGCTGGAGCACCAGGGCGCCGATCTGAACCGGGAGGCGCTGATCAGCAAGCTGTATTGGTCCAACTGGCATCGGGACCTCGGCAAGCTCGCGATGGACCTGCTCGGCCCCGAGGCGGAGCTGCTTGAAGGCGCCCCATACGAGCTCACGCGCATGCAGAAGTGGTATCTCTTCTCTCGAGCCGACACCATCTACGCCGGCTCGAATCAGATTCAACGGAACATCATCGGTGAACGAGGACTCGGACTGCCAAAGGAGCCGCGATGACCAAGAGCCCCACGTACGTCGCCGGGCACAAGCTGCTCGACGGAAAGAACATCCTCGTCACCGCTGCCGCTGGAGCTGGAATCGGGTTCGCAACCGCGGTTCGGTGCGCAGAGGAAGGGGCCGCAGGGCTGGTGATCAGCGACATCCACGAGCGGCGACTCGGAGAAGCGGCCGAGAAGATCGAAGCGACGACCGGAGTGCGGCCGCAGACCGTCTTGTGCAACGTCACTGTGGAAGACGAAGTGCAAGCCATGTTCGAGTTCGCCATCGAGACGATGGGGCATGTCGACGTCCTGATGAACAATGCTGGCCTCGGCGGCTATGCCAAGATCGTCGACATGACGGATGATCAGTGGAAGCTCGTGCTCGACGTCACGCTCACTGGGTGTTTCCGGTGCACGCGAGCCGCACTACGGCACATGACACCCCGTGGGACGGGCGCGATCGTCAACAATGCTTCAGTGCTCGGGTGGCGGGCACAGGAGGGGCAGTCGCACTACGCTGCTGCGAAAGCAGGCGTGATGGCCTTGACCCGGTGCGCCGCAATCGAAGCGGCGGAACGCAACGTCCGCGTCAACTGCGTCGCGCCTTCGCTCGCGGTGCATCCGTTCCTCGAAAAGGTCACCCCGCCCGGCTTGCTCAAGGAGCTGCAGAAGCGCGAGGCGTTCGGACGCGGGGCCGAGCCCTGGGAAATCTCGAACGTCATGGTCTTCTTGGCGAGCGACTACAGCTCTTACATGACCGGAGAGGTCCTATCTGTATCGAGCCAGCGCGCTTGACGCTAGGACTGGGGCTTTCTTGCCTGCCACGGTTCAGCGTAGCGCAACATGTACCAGCGGATGAGTGGCGAGAGCAGTCGTACCAGCGGTCGCGTGAAGCGGGATGCCCGCCTAAGCTCATCGATGAAGTCATCGAAGCTGTGGCGCTGATAGTGTAGTAGTCCTTGGCTCTCGTCGGTGTCGAGCCAGTCGCAGTAGTATGCGCCTGCTCCATAGGCCTCGGGCGGAAAGCGCCCCACCCCGGTTGCCTCGAACATCGCACCGTAGAACTCACCGAAGGTCAGACGGCCGCCCTCGCCAGCACCAATCATCAGAGTTTTCCGGAATGCTTTCGGCGTCTGAATCGCGCGCACCTGCGCCAACGCGACATCCTCGGGGTGAACCCATTCGAGCCGCGTCCTCGGATCGATGCTGAACAGCATGCGAAACACGTCCGGTGAAAGATCGCCGGCGGCGGCATGGACACCCACGGAGACGCCGATTCGCATGATCACGAACGGAAACCGCGACGCGTTCAGAAGCCTTTCGCACTCCGCCTTGTTCGAAGTGTAGTTGTCCGTCCCAATCGTGGGATCGGCGCCGGTCAACGGCGGGCCACCAGGGACGCGAGGGCCGCAGACCGATAGGGAGGACGCAAACACGAGCACCGGTGGCACCGACCGTCGACCCATCGCGTCGAGGATCCTTTGCGTACCGCCGACGTTGACGGCGTACGCTAGCGCCGGGTGATTCTCGGAAGCCGGCGCCAGGACGCCCGCGTTGTGGATGATGGCGTCGCATTCGGCCACAGACGCGTCGATGGTGTCCGAAGAGCGAATGTCTCCCCAGCGCGTATCCACCCGCTCCGCGAAGCGTCGGGCCACTCGCCGGTTTCTCCGATTTGGAACGTCGAAGGCGACGACCGAATGCCCCTCCGCGATCAGGCGGTGGAGCACCTCCTGCCCAAGACGTCCGAATGCGCCGGTCACGAGCACCCGCATCCGCGCAGGCTGACCTGCACGACCGCTCGCATCAAATTGAAACGTGTTCTTCTTCCTGATAGGGTCCCGCACCCAAGAAAAGAGGACTGCCCCTTTTCACAGGAGTTGGCGATGAAGCTCGGTTTGATGCTTGGATACGCGGGTCCTCAGTTGAACACGACGGTGCAGGACCTCGTGAACATAGACAAGATCAGAGAGGTCGAACGGCTCGGTTACGATTCGATCTGGACTGCGGAGTCCTGGGGCAACGATGCGGTGACGCCCCTTGCCTGGGTCGGCTCGCAAACGTCTACGATCAAGCTGGGCACTGCCATCATGCAGCTACCTGGACGGTCGCCTGCAAATGCGGCGATGACAGCGATAACGATGGACACGCTCTCAAACGGCCGGTTCATCATGGGGCTCGGCACTTCGGGACCTCAGGTGGTAGAGGGCTGGCACGGCATCCCGTTCAACAGGACCCTGACCTGGCTTCGCGAGTACGTCACCATCGTGAAGCTGATCTTCTCGCGTGAAGCGCCGCTGGAGTTTGACGGCGTGCGGTACCAGATTCCATATCGGGGCGAGGGTTCCACGGGTCAAGGAAAACCGCTCAAGAGTATGGTGCACGGTCGGCCGGACATCCCGGTTTACACGGGGTCGATGGCACCCAAGTCGCAGGTGATGTCCGCGGAGCTTGCAGACGGCTGCTTGCTGACCTGCATGCACCCCGAGCGACCCGAAGTGCTGATGGAGAACTTCAACGAGGGTTTCGAAATTGCGGGAAACGGCAAAGGCATCGCAACGTTCGACATCGCCCCCACGGTGGTGGTCATCGTCGGCGACCCGCAGCACGCGATGGGGCCTTGCAAGATGCAACTCGCACTCTACATCGGGGGGATGGGATCGAAGTCCAAGAACTTCTACAAGGATTATCTGAGCCGAGTTGGGTTCGAGGAAGCTTGTGAGAAGGTGCAGACTCTGTTCCTGAACGGCAAGCGCAATGAGGCCGTTGCCGCTGTGCCGGACGAGATGGTAGACGCACTGTACCTCGTCGGGTCCAAAGATCGCATTCGCGATCGGTTCCAGCGCTGGAAGGAATCGCCGGTTGGAACTCTGATGGTCGGCTCGCAAGACATGGACACGCTTCGATTCATGGCCGAGCTCAACTCGTGAGGAAAGCATGAAGATTGGCATCGTAGGTGGCACCGGGCGTGAAGGACGCGGGCTGGCCGTTCGCTGGGCAAAGGCTGGACACGGGGTCTTCATCGGCTCTCGCCAGGCCGACAAGGGCTCCGCCAAAGCGGCGGAGCTCTCGGAGGAATTCGGAGTAACGCTTCGAGGCGGCGACAACATCGCTGCATGCAAGCACGGCGAGCTTATCATCGTGACCGTGCCGTATAGTGCGCATCGCTCGACGATCGACTCGATCAAGCAGGCAGTCGGCAACAAGATCATCGTGGACATCACGGTTCCGCTTCAGCCACCCAAGGTCCGCTCTGTGAACCTTCCAGAAGGACAGTCCGCGGCTTTGGAAGCCGCCGCGTTGCTGGGCGAGGACGCGCGTTTGGTTGCAGCCTTGCATCACATCAGCTCGGAACACTTGAGCGAACCGACGTACACGTTTGACTGTGACGTCTTGGTATGCGGCGATGACAAGGCCGCTCGCGCTACGGTCATCTCACTCATTTCGGACCTGGGGCTTCGCGGCATCGATGCGGGGGTCCTCAAGAACGCAATCGCCCTCGAATCTCTCACTCCGGTCCTGTTGCACATCAATCGCCACTACAAGAGCGTCGGCTCGGGCATCCGGATCACGGGCATCCCGGAGACCGAATGAGCGGGCGCGAGCCAACGTCGGGGGACCTGCACGTCGGCTCGGAGCTCTTGGTTCGCGCGATTTCCGGAGTTCCAACCGTCAACCCGGGCGATGACCTGTTCGAGCTCATCGTCGCGAGCCTCGCACATGCTGAGATTCAACTCGCTGACGGCGACGTGG
>JBAVOF010000393.1:0-1724 GCA_049691835.1 Polyangiales bacterium | reverse complement strand
CCCTTACACGTACTATCCGGAGGAGTTTCGCATCACGCCGATTGGTTGGGTGATCGGCTACGCGTCGGATGAGGACACGCTCCAGCGACACCCCGAAGCGATCAGTTTCATTGAACCCCTTTCCTGGGCACCGGCCACGATTCCGGCCACGGCGGAGGACTCGACGGTGGTGGAAGCTGAGATAGGCGGTTTTGGTGACTCCATCAAGGCGGTCGTTCTCGCTGTCGGGGCAATGCCGTCGGGCCAGTACACCTTTCTGGGCGCCACCGGAAACTGGCTCCTCTACGAGTATTCATTCGGGGTGTCCACCCCCGAGATCGTCCCCTATTCACGTATCGACGGCATCCTGCAAACGCAGCCCGATACGGCTGCGGTGGGTTGCCCGCAGGGGGATGCGCACGAGTTGGTCGTGGCCGTTGCGCTGGATCCGGACTTCTACGATGGCCCTGTGGCGGCGTCGGACTTCGGGATTCTCCCGCCCGACACGAGCGAGTTCTACGTAACCGCAGAGGCGGACTCGGACGCGACGCTGATCGACGGTATGTACCGGACCACGATCACGCTCAGTCAGTTTGGTGCATGCGGATACGGTGATCTCACGGTGATACTGAACGGTGAAGCCCTGGGCACGGTGTTCGTGGACATGCGCAGCGTGGACCTCATCTCCTCGGGGGGGAGCGCCGGAGTGGTGGGTCTGGCCGATCTGGGTGCCTTCGGCAACGCCTACCCCCCGAACCCGTACAATCGGTGCGCGGACTACTTGTCGCCCTTTGGACAGGTCGGGCTCTCCGATTGGGGGTATTTCGGTGCTCACTATGGGCATACAACGCCCGGCGGTAGCGCATCTTTGACTGCCGCCGCGGCTACCGATGCGACGCTGCGGCTGGACGTCCAGGAAGAGTACCCGTTGGTGGGAGAACGGCGTCTCTGGGCAACCCTATCGATCGAGAACATCGAGCCGTTCACGGCGATGGTCGTGTCGCTGCGAAGCGACCATCCGCGGCTCCGGTTCGTTGCGTGGCATGCGGACGACGCCTACCCGGAGACCACACTGGGCACCGAAGTTGTCCGTGACGGCGTGAAACAGACATTCATCGGAATCCTGGGCGACGGAGAGCCGCATGAGCCGGTACTTGACTTTGGCCGGGTAGAGTTCGAGGTGCTGGGCGAGGATCCTCTCGTTCTCTCGGAGGAAGACCTTGAGTTCCTGATCGCCGACCTCGAGGTCGTGGGTGGCGGGCTGCGCAGCTTCTCGCCGCTTCGGCTGGAGAAGGCCGAGGTGCAGCCCACATATCATTTTGAGCTGGCTCAGAACGTTCCCAACCCGTTCAACCCCACGACGACGATTGCGTACTCGCTCGCCAGTGACTCCGATGTTGCTCTCGCGATCTTCGATGTGAGGGGAGCCCGGGTGAAGACGCTGGCAAGCGGGCGTGAGACGACGGGGATCCATCGCGTCCCGTGGGATGGAACCGACGATCGGGGTGTGCGCGTATCGAGCGGCGTGTACTTCTATCGTTTGATTGCCGGAACGTTCAAGAGCACCAAGAAGATGGTGCTGCTAAGGTAGCCACCGAACGCGCGATCGAACGTCGATGGCATACACAAAACCGGCCCCGGAGATTCTCCGGGGCCGGCTTCGTCGCAACACCA
This sequence comes from Polyangiales bacterium, assembly GCA_049691835.1. Lineage (GTDB taxonomy): Bacteria > Myxococcota_A > Polyangia > Polyangiales > Houyiibacteriaceae > SG8-38. The sequence continues at coordinate 71 of JBAVOF010000393.1, read as the reverse complement.
GGTGATGATTGTGACTTGATGTTCTTCTCGTTCTCGGGGTGGTTTCGCAACAAGAAGCTGGGCACGTACCG
>JBAVOF010000392.1:0-10075 GCA_049691835.1 Polyangiales bacterium | reverse complement strand
CGCTAAAGCTTCGCAACGCGCCGACCGAGGCGATGAGGACCTGGGGCTACGGGGAGGGTTACCGGTACCCCCACGACGAGAGCGGCTTCAGCGCCGGCGAGACGTACCTTCCCGACGCACTGCTGGGCCGCCGATACTACCGCCCGACCGACCAGGGATTCGAAGCCCGGATCCGCGAGCGCCTGCGTGAGCTCCGTGAGCTGTCTACGGCGAAGGGGGCCGGGTCGGACGAGCGCCGCGAAGAAGAATCCTGAAGATCGCAGCGCCTCGTCGACCATCCGCCTCGATCGTGCCCCCTACCCCATCGAGCAGCACGGCCACCGCGAAGAGCCCGAGGAACCGGCTGTAGCGACCGTCCAAGCGTGCCTTCAGCGCCTGCTGCCCCTCCAGCGTGAACGCGATAGGTCGGAGCTCCGGAGCGATCGCCTCGCCGGCATCCTCCACCTCGATCACGACGCGACCGCCCTGCTGATGGACCCGTACGGTCGCGCGCGGGTCAGCAACGTTGGCCAAGGTGTTGCGAAGCAGGAGATCCACGGCCTCGACCGCAGCTTGCGCGCCCTCCGCGTAGAGCTGGTGTCCCTGTTCCACCTCGACGGTCACGGGAACCGGGGTGGGGACGCGTTCGAGTCGCGCGACGAACATTCCCACGTCGCCATTGGCCGCCTCGAGCGGGACTTGACCCGTGAGCCAACGGCTGATCCACGCGACCATGTCGAGGCCCCGGCGTAGCTCTCCCACCGCAAGCTTCAGGTCTTCCAGCGCCTCGACCGAGTCCGTGTCGGCGGGGCCTACTTCTTCAAGGAAGTCCGCGTTGGCGGTGATCGTGGCCGCTGGATTGCGCAGGTCGTGGACCAGCAGACCGAGCGCGCGGCCCAATTCGCAGGGATCGATCAACTCGGGCTTTGTCACGTAAGGTCCCTACCACGAGGCATAACTCAGGGAAAGAAGAGCACCGTTTCGGCTCCGCGCTCCTCGATCAGGGCCGCGATGTACGAAAGAATCGTCGCGCGACGGTCCAGGACATCTGCGACTTGAGCGTCGCTCAACAAGGGTTGCACCTCGTGGCTCGGGTCCCGGGCAAGCTCGGCTCGAATCGCCGCTTCGTCTAGGACCGCCAAGTGATCAACCAGGTCCTTGGAGAACCGTTCGGTGCTGCTCAGCCCTCCGAGCAACTGATGGTAACGTCGCTCCAGCAAGGGCGTCGAGAACGCTCGATCGTTGTCGCGAAGAAACGCGCGCTCCCGGTTGACATCGCTCGGGATATTGCCCCCGCTGAAGCGATCCCAATTCCCGATCAGAAAATCGAACACGCTCGAGTTCGAGAGGTCGCGAGCGAGTGCGGCCCTTCCCTCCGGGATCTCGCCCTCCTGAAGCCAACTCTGCCACGCGGACCTGCGCTCGAGACCGATCGACCGCAGTCCCTTGATCCAGTAGATCGCCGCACCCGGGGCAGATCCGTCCTCATCCCAGAGAACGGCTCGTCGGATGGATGCGCGACGATCGAGCGCGCCTTCGCTGAATCGCCGCCGCATTTCGTTCCAGGTCGCGCGGCGATAGATTGCGGGAGGCACGTTGTCGAGGCCGAGCAGCCGGCCGATTCGATAGGCCGCGATCTCGTATTGATAGCCGTGTGGGATCTCCCGACTACGGATCTTCAAGGCGGCGGTCACCCGCGCCACGGTTCGCATCCGCAACACGACCGAGCTGTGACCCACGGGTTTGAAGCTTCGGGACTCCGCTGTCGAAATGAGATCGAGGAGCGTGTCTTGGTCTACATCGGTGCCGACGAAACGAGGCAGCGTCTCCGGCTCGGCGCCTGCCCCAGAGCAGAGCCAAGCCGCGAGAACCGCCGCGAGTACGACGCTAGCGGACGCCCGCGAACAGATTCTTGGCAATGACTATCCGTTGGATCTGAGAGGTGCCCTCGTAGATTTGAAGGATCTTGGCGTCGCGCATCAGTTTCTCGACCGGATACTCGGTGATGTACCCGTTTCCACCGAAAACCTGCACTGCGTCGGTTGCGACTTGCATCGCGCTGTCGGCGCCAAAGGCCTTGCTGTATGAGGCGACCAACGAGTTGCGGCCGCCGTTGTCGATCTGCCAAGCAGATTTCCACACGAGGAGTCGTGTTGCCTCGTACTTGATGCCCATCTCCGCGATCAGGGCCTGTACCATCTGGTGTTCCGCGATCGGCACACCAAACGTCTTGCGCTCGAGCGCGTAGGCGATCGACTCTTCCATGGCGCGACGCATCAAGCCGCAGGCGCCGGCTCCGATGTCCGGACGCGTTCTGTCGAAGGTCTGCATGGCTAGCTTGAAACCGTGTCCGGCCTCGGCAAGAACGTTCGCCGCAGAGACGCGAACGTCGTCGAAGTTCACCACCGCGGTGTTGCTCGCTCGCTGCCCTAACTTATCTTCGGTCTTTCCCACGCTCACACCCTGGGCGTCTCGATCGACGACGAAAGCCATGATGCCACTGTGGCGGAGTGAGGGATCGATGGTCGCGAAGACGATGTACCAACTGGCCCAGGCGGCATTGGTGATGAAGCACTTCTGGCCGTTGATGATCCAGTCGTTGCCGTCTTTGCGGCAACGCGCTTGAATCCCCGCCGCGTCGCTTCCGGCGGCTGGCTCGGTGATGGCGTACGCCGCAAACACCGGTTCGGCGGTGAGCATCCCGAGGTATTTCTTCTTCTGAGCTTCGTTTCCCGCGATGAGCAGCGGCGTGGCGGCAAGCACATTGGCAGTCATGCTGGTCTGGATGCCCGTGCACCCAAAGGCGAGCTCCTCGGTCAGCAGGACGTGGTCGACCTCGCCCATTCCGGCGCCACCGTACGCCTCGGGGATATTCGGCCCGACGAAACCGAGCTCCCACGCCTCCTTGAATACGTCCATCGGGAACTCGTGGGTCTTGTCCGCCTGGGCCGCGACGGGAATGATCTTGTCGCGAGTGAAACGGCGAGTTTCCTCGACGAGGCTCTTCTGTTCGGCGGTCAACTCGAAATTCAACATCTTCCTACCCCTTCATCAACGGCGCCGCTCTTGCTCCCGACGCTCGAGCTCGGCTCTCACGGCCCGGGCTCCCATGCGAAACCCGAGCGCGAAGCCGATGAGCAAGACGCCCGGAATGTAAATGATGTGGGCGATCGACGGCATCAATGGTCCCCAGATGCTCGGATCTCCGCGCTGAGCCGTTCGAGCTCCTCGGCCGTCTGACTCTGCAGGCGACGCATGCGCATGAGGAACAGAAACAGCAGCCCCCAGACGATCGCGTAGGCCGTCAACAGGAGAGCTCCACCGGGAACGCTCTCCGCATCGGGGCCGCGAACCCCGACGAACTGTGTCGCTCGCTCCTCGGCAGCGTCCTTTTGCGCATCGGCGACCGCTGCATCCGGCTCGAGCGGCGGTTCGTCGGCGAAAGCCAGGGGGACGATGAGCGTCGTGCACCCAAGCACGAGGGCGGCGATTAAAGCTCGCATGTCATTTCCTTCATCGATGCATCAACTCGAGCCGTAGCCGAGCGGTTTCTTCGCGCTGCCGTTCGACGGAAGCGCGCAGCCAAATCAGGAGCACGGCCAACCCTGTGAAGGCGATGAAGCTGAGCCCGAGCGCCCAGTACATCTCTGACTCGAGGCCTCCCCCTTTGCCCGTGATGACGGTGGGATGAACGCCCCGCCAACGCTGAACGCTGTAGTGTATCAATGGCAAGTTCACCAACCCCAAGAGCGCCAGCCCAGCAGCAAACCGTTTTTCGACCTCGCCGGCATCGCCCAGGGATCGAAGCGCGAGGTACGCAGCGAAAATCATCCCCGACAGAAGCGTCGTGGTGAGCCGCGGGTCCCAGGTCCACCAGACACCCCAGGCCTTACGAGCCCAGAGCGGCCCGGTGAGCAAGACGATCAGACAAAAAAGCGTCCCCACCTCTGCTCCTGCGACGCCGATGGCATCCCATTTCGGATCGCGCTTGAGCAGGTACACCGCGCTGCCCACCGCCGACACCGTGAAGCCGATGTACATGGCGTATGCGCTCGGCACGTGGAAGTAAAAAATCTTCTGCACGATGCCCATCTGTAGTTCGACGGGAGCGATCACGAAGATCGCGTAGAGACTCGCAGCGAACAGACCTAGCGTTGCGAACAACACCAGCGACCACGCGGTCGTGCTTCGGGATTGGCGTGTACGGCTCATGATCGCGCTCGCTCGGACGCTAGCATGGGCTCGCTGGCCCGTCAGCCTCCAGCACCCTCGAATTCCTCGATTAAAAGGCGTCGGTTTGCCGGACTCGCGGCTCGCCGCTAAAGACGGCGCTGATGGATTTGCTCGACCGGCGGTTCCTCTTCGTAGTGGGCAAGGGCGGCGTCGGCAAAACAACCGTCGCGACCGGGCTCGCACTGGCGGCCAGTCGCCGAGACAAGAAGGTGCTGCTCGCGCTCGTCAACTGCAAGGAGCGAGTGAGCCAGCTCCTGGGCACCGATCCAATCGGGGCGGAGATCGTCTCGGTCCGTGAAAATCTAGATGTGGTGAACATGACGCCCGATGCGGCCCTCGAGGAATACGGGCTGATGATCTTGAAGGTGCAGGTCGTGTTCAACGCCGTATTCAAGAACAAATTGGTGCGAGCGTTCTTGAAAGGCACGCCGGGGCTCGAGGCCTGGTCCATGCTCGGGAAGGCCTTTTACCACGCATGCCCCCCCAAGGGAGAGCCGGACTACGACCTCGTAATCGTCGACGCCCCCGCGACAGGTCACGCGCTCGACATGCTGCGAGTCCCGTTTGTCATCGAAAGCGTCGCACCGCCAGGCATCTTGCGACGGGACGCCGCTCGAGCCGCCGGGATGTTCCGTGACCCGGAGCGTGCCGGAGCTGTCCTAGTCACCCTCCCCGAGTACATGCCGACGAACGAGACCATCGAGCTCTCGAATGCATTGACGGACGAGCTGAAGATCCCGGTGCTGCATCTGGTCATCAACAAGGTGCTGAACGTGCTTTTTGCCGAAAAGGAACGCCCCGTCCTCGAAAGCCTTCCGTCGGAGATGCCCGAGCAAAGCGGGATCCGGGGGCTGGCCGTGGCTGGAAGGCGGCGCGCCCTCCGGGAGGTGGTCCAAGCCCGGGCCGTGCAGCGGGTATGCACCCACGTCCACGCTCCATGCAGCGAGCTGCCGTACTACGCAGGCCTCGAAAGCGACACCGCCGCCATTGAAGCGCTCAGCGAAGCGCTCCTTCGGAGCGTTTGATCGCTTGCGGGCGGTCGACAATCCACTAGCTTGGCGGACGAGGTCATCATGCCCGGCTCGGCTACGTCAGGTCTCTCGTTTCAAACACCGCTGATCTTCGAGCAGGGCGCACCCAACCGCCACGGCTCGTCCCTGGCTCCCGACGATCTGCCTGCTGTCGACGCGAACGCCGAGTTCGGAACGATGGCACGAGCCGTCCCAGCGATGCTTCCGGAGGTGTCCGAACCCGAGGCGGTTCGGCACTACGTTCGGTTGAGTCAGCAGAACTTCGCGATCGATACCGGGATGTACCCGCTCGGGTCCTGTACGATGAAGTACAACCCCAAGGTCAACGAGTGGGCCGCACGGTTGGCCGGGTTCGCGGACCTGCATCCGTACATGCCGGACGAGCTGGTTCAGGGGGCGCTCGAGCTCATGTGGCGGCTGGAGCGAGGGCTCGCCGAGGTATGCGGAATGGATCGCGTCTCGTTGCACCCGGCGGCCGGGGCACAGGGCGAGCTCACCGGATTGATGATGATTCGGGCGTATCACCAGGCTCAAGGACGCGATCCGAAGAAGGTCCTAATCCCGGATACCGCGCACGGAACCAATCCCGCATCGTGCGCACTCAACGGCCTGGAAGCCGTTCCGTTCCCGGTCGGCGAGGAGGGCATCGTCACGCTGGAGGCCCTGGCGCCGTTCGTCGACGATGAAGTAGCAGCCGTGATGGTAACCAACCCGAACACGGTGGGGTTGTTCGAAACTCACATGCCGGCAATCGCGGAGCTCGTTCACAGAAAAGGCGGCCTCGTCTATGGGGATGGAGCCAATCTCAACGCTCTGATGGGCAAGGCGCGGCCCGGTGACCTCGGGATCGACGTGATGCAGTTCAACCTGCACAAGACGTTCACGACCCCACATGGGGGAGGCGGCCCAGGCTGCGGCCCCGTCGGGTACAAGGCGCTGCTCGACCCGTATGCCCCCGTGCCCGTGGTCGAACGTCGAGACGGGCGATTCGTCCTCGACCGTGAAAGCCGTCCCGCATCGATCGGCAGACTCCGGTCGTTCCAAGGCAATTTCGGGATGATGGTACGGGCCTATGCCTACCTGCGAGAGATGGGGGCAGAGGGCTTGGAGCGAGCCACGGAGCTTGCCGTCCTCAACGCCAACTACCTCCGAGCCCGGCTCGGCGAAGTCTGGCACGTTCCGTATGATTCGATTTGCATGCACGAAGTGGTGATAAGCGATCGACACCTCAAGGAGTCCGGCGTCACGACCATGGATGTTGCGAAGCGACTGATGGACTACGGCTTTCACCCCCCGACGGTATACTTCCCACTGGTGGTCAAAGGCGCGATGTTGATCGAGCCGACGGAGACCGAAAGCCTGCAGACCCTCGAAGAGTTCGTGAAGGTCATGAAGACGATCAGCGACGAAGCGATGGTCACGCCGGACTTGCCAAGAGCGGCGCCGCAAATCACGCGTTTGCGTCGGCTGGACGAGACTCGGGCTGCTCGGAAGCCTGTGCTGCGCTGGAAAGCTCCCGGGACACCGACCTAACCATCGTCTGCTTCTGGTGAAACGGCAGAAACGCCGCCTTGAACCCGTTGATGATGATCCGGTGTATGTCTTCGCGATTCAGGCCCATCTGGGTGTGGCAAAGCCAGAGCTCGCGCGAAACCGTGGTGTCCGTGATGAGCCGGTTGTCGGTATTGACCGTCACCCGCAGACCGAGGTCGTGATATAGCTTCAACGGGTGGCTCCGGAGGTCCTTCACGGCGCCCGTTTGGACGTTGCTCGACGGGCAACATTCGAGCGCGATGCGGTGGTCATTGACGTAGTGAAGGAGATCGCCGTCTTCGCGAAGGCGGCACCCGTGGCCAATTCGGTGCGCCCCGCACACGTGGATCGCCTGGTGTATCGACGCAGGGCCGTAGGCCTCACCAGCGTGAATCGTCACCGCGATGTTGTTGTCGCGGACGAGCTTGAACGCGCGGAGGTGATGCTTGGCCGGATGATCGTATTCGGCGCCCGCCAGGTCGAATGCGACGACGCCGCGGTTCTTGTAGGCCACCGCGAGCTGCGCCATCTCGAAAGAGGACTCGGGCGAGATGTTTCGGATGCCGCAGAGGATGGCGTTGGCGACGACGCCATGGTCTTTTTGCGCGTCCCAGAGACCAGCCAGCACGGCTTCGACGACGGTCGTGAGGCGCAAACCACCGCTGGTGTGTAGCATCGGCGAGTAACGCACCTCCATGTATCGCACGTTCTCCTCCGCAGCGTCCTCACTGAGCTCGTAGGCAACTCGGTATAGGGCCTCCGCGGTCTGCAAGACTTTGAGGGTCGTGCCGAACGCTTTGAGGTATTCGACGAGCGACCCGGTGGCCTCCCCGCAGTGGAGTGCTTTGGCCAGAGCCTCGGGCGTTTCCGCCGGCAACGAGACGCCCTGCTCTTCGGCTAGCTCCAGCATCGTGGACAATCGCAGAGACCCATCCAGATGAACGTGAAGGTCCGTCTTCGGAAGCGCTTGGATCTGCGAGATCGTCAGCTCCATCAGGCCCATTGTAACCGATCAGCAGGGAACTTCGAAACGGCTCAAAATCTCGATGACTTCATCGAGAAGCTTGGCGGCAACGCTCACGCGTGTCGGCATTCCACCGTTGAGCCCCAGCGCACTGACCAGATCGATCCCACTATCGAAGCGCGCTGCTACGGTGACGGTGGTTTCGTCGTGAACCAAAGAGATGGGCGCCAGCCGCTGACCGATGAGCAGCAGCTCGGTCTTGTCATACGGCCCCTCGCGACGCCTCGCATCGCAGATAGCGAGATGGCCGCGCACCTCATATCTCGCGGACAAGCGCTTGGCTTCCCGCTCCATTGCCCGGAGGCTTTCGGCAGCCAGCTGGAACTCTCGGTACATGGCGGCGTCACGCGCCCCGTCCACCAGATAGCGGACGATGAGTCCGCGCACGGCCTCATCATGGGGCTTGGCTCGCAGCGCGCGATCCAGCACCTTGGCCCGCTCGGAGGGCTCGCCCAGCCTCGTGTCGATCGCCCGCGCATCGTCGTCCGCTCCCTCGTACGGCTCGATCCCGCCACGAATCCACTTGGCGGCCGAGCAGAGCCCGTCGAAGTCCAGGTGACAGCAGACGGTGTCGATCGGCCCCGCAGCAGCCACGCGCTCTGGCGTGACCATCTCCGGGCAGGCGCCGTGCTGGGCCTTGGTCCTGAGGATGAACCGCGGGTCATTGGCATAATCCGAGTGGCGATCGTGATCGTGATGGTCGACCCACATCGCCAGGCGCGAGCCTAGGCCGCGAATGAACGGGAGGGTGGTTTTCTCATAGCTGGCCCCCCCGGCGTTTGCAGCAAACGCGACATCCAGGACCACGACCCGGCCCGGAAGGCTGTCTGGCTTGGGCAGCTTTCGGGGCGTTCCGTAAGCCAAATGCGGAAATTCCCCCACCTGCCGAGCATGTGGCCCCCCCTCATTTCGCGCAACTCGCCGATGCTCGGATCGGTTTTTCCCAAACCGATGCCTCGGGGAAACAAACCGGAAATGGAAGCCAGCCATAGATCCCACCGTGCCGCTGCCGAGGGTGCGCTGCGGCCATGACTAAGAGGTGCAAGATCATGGAAGAACAACTTTCGGAACTGACAACGTACGCAAACGCTTTGTGGGTTCTCGTTAGCGCCGCACTCGTTTTCTTCATGCACGCGGGCTTTGCTCTAGTTGAGAGCGGGTTCTGTCGCAGGAAAAACGCGGTAATGGTGCTGATGAAGAACTTCGGCGTCGTCGCAATCTCATCGATCATGTTTTATCTGGTGGGCTACGGCGTGATGTTCGGCGAGGGCAACTCCTTCATGGGGATGGCGAGCTTCTTCCCCAACAATGGGGGAGCAGAATCGAGTCTCCCGCCTTACGTCTTCCTCTTCTTCCAGCTGGTCTTCGCGGCCACGGCCTGCACGATCGTATCGGGCGCAATCGCCGAGCGAGGCCGGCTCGTGACCTTTTTCATCTTCAACGCGCTGGCGACGATCATGATCTACCCCGTGGTCGGACACTGGGTCTGGGGCGGTGGTTGGCTCTCGGAGAGGGGCTTCATCGATTTCGCAGGAAGCACGGTGGTTCACGGGGTTGGCGGCGGCATGGCTCTGGCCGGCGCCCTGATCATCGGACCACGACTCGGCAGATATCAGGCTGACGGCTCAGTCAAACCGATGCCTGCGCACAACTTCCCGCTCGCCGCGCTTGGCGTGCTGATCCTTTGGCTCGGCTGGTTCGGATTCAACGGCGGCTCGGAGCTGGCCATCGACGCCAATGTCGGCCGAATCGTCTTGGTGACCAATCTCGCCGCGTCCGGCGGGTTCATCGCCGCCCTGGCGTGGATCCGGATGCGTAGCGGTCTGTTCGATCTGTCGATGGCCCTGAACGGTGCTCTTGCTGGCCTCGTGGGCATCACCGCGGGTTGTTTCACCATCACGGGCGGCTGGTCGATTGTCGTCGGCCTTGCCGCCGGCGTCCTATGTGTCGAAGGTGTTCTGCTGATCGACAAGCTGAAGATCGACGACCCGGTCGGGGCGATCACCGTCCACGGTGTTTGTGGCATCTTCGGCACGCTCGCGGTGGGTCTCGTCGGCTACGGCAATGCGGCAACCGGCGAAGAGCCGATGGGCATTCTCGTCGGCGGCGGGGCATCACAGCTGGGCGTTCAAGCGCTGGGCACGTTCTCGGGTGTGGCGTTTGCTTTCACCGTCGGCGGTGTCCTCTGGTTGGCGATGAAGTTCCTGATGCCTGGGGGCGTCCGCGTTTCCGAAGCGCATGAGCTCGAGGGTCTCGATATCGCGGAGTGCGGAGT
>JBAVOF010000391.1:0-5208 GCA_049691835.1 Polyangiales bacterium | reverse complement strand
CCGTTGGGTTGGAGATCGACATCCTTCGAACTTTCACGCGCGCGGCAAAGGTGCGTATCAAACGCAACTTCCGTCGCATCGACAGCAACGACGACGAAATGCTGAAAGCCTTGGCCGACGACGCATTCAAAGCCGAAGGGTTTCGCTGGGACACGATTTGAACGTGAGGCAGTATTCGCGCAACGAGGTCGAGGAGATCCTGAGGCGGGCGCTCGAATCGCAACCACTCGAAGCGCTTTCCCACCGAGATCTGGTCGACGCAGCGGTCGAAGCCGGAATCGACGCGGCCGACGTCGAGGCAGCAGCAAAGCAAATCGAGGAAGAGCGCGAAATCCGCTTGGAGGAAGAGCGAATCGTAACTTCCCGAAGGAAGCGCTTTCTACACAGCACGTATACCTTTGTCGTGGTCAACGCTGGTCTGTTCGTCATCGACATCATGTCTGGACCCGGGTGGTGGGTTCAGTGGGTTCTCGCCGGGTCCGGGATCGCCCTCGCACTCGGCGCGAGGCGAGCCCTTCTGCCGGATCGGGAACGACTACGTGCCCGAGCGCGCCGGAAGCTAGCCAGGCGCAAACGGGGAAAGTGGGAGTCTCAGGTCAGACACGAGGTCGACCGCGCAATCCAGGTGGGCGTCGATGCCCTCCTCGATGCTGCTTCACGCAAGCTCTCTGCCCGCCAGCCTGCGTCGGCCGCACCCAGGCAACGCGTGCGCGTGGAACGAGGTCCCTCGGAGCACGCCGATGCAGAGCTGGTTGCGGACTCCGAGCGAGAGCAAAGGCGCTGAACGAGCCGGCGCTAGGCTCGCTCAATCGAAGTCGAACTCCGCCTGCGGGAGCGGGTCCAGGCAGCTGGGGTCGTCACGATCCGCGCGATTGACCCGAGGAGACAGTGGTATCTTCGTGAGCGCGGGAGGGTCCGCGAGCTTACCCTCGAGCAGCCAAGGATGCGCGTCATCGCGTCCCAGGACGACCGGCATGCGGTCGTGGATCTCGGCGACATCCGCGTCCGCGTCCTGGGTGAGGACGACGTACCGCCCGTCGAGCCAGAGCCCTGCCATCAGAAACACCTCTCCGTCCTCGCGTCGAAACAAGTACGGCTGGTTGACGAGCCCCTCTTTTCGCCACTCGAGAAACCCATCCGCGGGCACCAGACACCGTCCGTCGCTAAAAGCCCGGCGGAAAGTCGCGCTCTTGTGTGCCGTCTCTGATCGGGCGTTGATTAGCAGCCCTCCCCCGGAACGAGTGATGCCCCAGACGCCGTCTACGACGACGGGCTGACCGCCCGCCAGGTACACCACGGGGCTCCGCTGCCCCGGCGCAATGTTGTATCGAGGTCGGAACTCGATCCGGGTCTCGCTGAACTCGTCGAACGGCAGGCTACGAATCAGCGCAGCCTCGTCAGGACACGTGAGCGTGTACCGCCCGCACATCTCGCACTACGCCGGCTCGGGTTGAGTCCCGACGCCAGCGTATTCGAACCCTTGCTCGGCCAGCCTATACGTGCCCCAGATGTTGCGGCCGTCGAGGATGACCGGCGTGCGCATGAGCTGGCGGATGCGATCGAACTCCGGGTACTGGTATTCGCGCCATTCGGTCATGAGCAGGAGCGCATCGGCGCCCCTCAGGGCGTCGTACGCTTCATCGACCAAGGTGATGCTGCCACCAAAAATCTCCGCGATGTTCTTCATGGCTTCGGGGTCGTGGCCGACGACCTCGCAGCCCTCCTTAAGAAGGAACTCGATGGTGGTTATCGAGGGAGACTCACGGACGTCATCGGTCCCGGGCTTGAACGCCAACCCCCAGATCGCGATGCGTTTGCCGGCCAACTCGCTGCCGAAGTGACGCTTGAGCTTACGCACCAGAAAGCTCCGGTGCCGGACGTTGACGCGGTTGGTCGCATCCGCGAGCTCTAGCTCGATCCCGTGTCGCCGAGCCGTCGCGACGAGTGCTTTGACGTCCTTGGGGAAGCAAGAGCCGCCGTATCCAGGGCCTGCGTGAAGAAATTGCGACCCGATGCGCGGATCACTGCCTACGCCTAAGCGAACGCTCTGCACGTCCGCCCCGACCTCCTCGCACAGCACGGCAACCTCGTTCATGAACGAGATGCGCATCGCAAGCATCGTGTTGGCCGCGTACTTGGTCAACTCGGCGCTCTCGGGATTCATCCAGACGATCTTCGTGTTCGAGAGATTGAGCGGGTGATAGACACGGCCCATGAGACGCCGTGCTCGATCATGTCCCGGCCGCACGCCGACGACGATCCGATCGGGATACATGAAGTCTTGGATCGCGCCGCCCTCCTTCAGAAACTCGGGATTCGACACGACTTGAATGTCGTACTTCGCGTCGGCGACGAGCCTCTGCACCTGAGCGTTGGTGCCAACGGGAACCGTGCTCTTCATGACGATGACGAGGTCGTGCGTGGCAAGCCTCGCGAGATCTTGCGCAACCCCGAAAACAGCGCTCAGGTCTGCTTCGCCGTCCAGGGTCGGGGGCGTACCGACCGCGATGAACGCCAGGTCCACGTCGCGAACGGCGCCAGCGAGGTCGGTGCTGAAGCTGAGGCGGCCGGCATTCGCATTGTCCCTGACCATCTCTTCGAGCCCTGGCTCGTAGATTGGGATCTCGTAGCGTTGCAGGCGCTCGATTTTCGAAGCGTCCGTGTCCACGCACACCACACGCTGGCCAGTCGCGGCGAAGCAAGTACCCGTCACGAGGCCAACATAACCCGTACCGATGACGCAGAGTTTCACCGTGGTGCCATAGCACGTTTCGGGACTCCGGAAAGAAGCGAGCACCCCGGTCGAAAGGTAACCCGCCGCCTCCAGTTCTCTGGCAGACTTTCTGCTACAACCGTCACCGAGGGGGACTCGCTTGATTCTCACAAACATCGACAGCGTACCGGGCCAACGAGTCGTGCGGCACTTCGGCCTGGTACAAGGGAGCACGATTCGCGCGAAACACTTCGGACGCGACTTTGCCGCGGGGCTCAAGAACATCGTGGGGGGAGAGCTCAAGGGCTACACCGAGCTCCTCCAGGAGAGCCGGGCGGAGGCGACCAGCAGAATGGTTGCCCAAGCGCACGAGCTCGGGGCCAACGCGATCATTAACGTGCGCTTCACGACTTCTTCGGTCGCCCAAGGCGCGTCGGAAATCCTCGCCTACGGGACGGCCGTATTCGTCGAATAGTGTCGCGATGTCGATCGAACTGCTGATTACCCTGGCCATTCCAGTGCTTCTGATCGTAGTCGGAAGACTCGTGGGCTCGCGAATGGAACGGAAGCACTACCAGGACATCATCGAGCGCGAAGCCCGTTTCCGGTTGCGGCCCGCTCTGTCCACCAAGCACTCGGACTCGCGCGGCGTCGTGACCTCCGCGACCCTGGTCACGGGCTCCGTGGTGATCTCGGCCGACCACTTCAAGCGCTTCGTCGCTAGGTTCCGAATGCTGATCGGGGGCGAGGTCCGATCCTATTCGTCTCTCATCGAGCGTGCGCGGCGCGAAGCCGTGCTCCGAATGCAAGAGTCACAGCCGGAAGCGGATGCATACCTCAATACGCGATTGGAAACGTCCACGATCTCGACGCCATCTGGACACGAAGCGTGGGGCACCGTCGAGGTGCTGGCCTACGGAACGGCGGTCTACTACGATCGCGCGCCATGACCGACGAAAAACCCAGGGTACTGACCCAACGGGACGAACGGGTGCTGCACATCGTGCTCAATCGCGCGGACAAGATGAACGCCTTCGACCTACGCATGTTGCGAGAGCTGGCGGAAGCGGTAACCGCTTACGAATCCGACGAGTCGCTCTGGTGTGCAGTGCTCTATGCGAACGGTGATCACTTCACCACGGGCCTGGATCTCGCGGAGGTTGGTCCTGCCGTCAAGAGCGGAGCACCTCTGTTCCCGCAGGGGTGCGTCGACGTTCTCAATCTCCATGAGCCGAAGCGCAAGAAACCACTCGTGATGGCGGCGCAAGGCTGGTGTCTCACCATCGGGATCGAGCTCCTGCTCGCAGCGGATGTTCGCCTGGCGGCGGAAGGAACGCGCTTCGGGCAAATCGAGATCAATCGGGGCATTTTTCCGTTTGGGGGCGCGACGATTCGCTTGCCGGAGATCGCCGGCTGGGGCAACGCGATGCGATGGCTTCTCACCGGCGATCGATTCGATGCGGTTGAGGCGCTTCGTATCGGTCTCGTTCAGGAGGTGGTTCCGATCGGCGCGCTGCGCGACAAGGCCGTCGAAGTGGCTCGAACCATCGCGAAGCGCGCGCCTCTGGGCGTTGCCGCGACGATTCGCTCCGCACGGACCGCGCAGCTTCAGGGCCCCGACGCGGCGGCAACGGAGCTCCTGGTCATCGCCCGAGAGCTGATGGATACGGAAGACGCAGCGGAGGGCATCCGTTCGTTCCTCGAGCGCCGCGAAGGCGAGTTCAAGGGGCGCTAGCCGGCGTCACCGCGAAAGAACACGTTGCGAGAGATCGGATCGCGCGGTTGCCGCGTTTGGTTCGCCGGGACGTCGGGATCCTCGTAACCAAACGAGAGTCCACACAGGATTTGCTCATCTTCAGGAATGAGGAGATGGTCCGCAACGAGCTCCGGAAAGGCGCGCAACGAAGCCTGTGCGCAGGAGCCTATTCCGCGCGAATGCATTGCGAGCATCAACGTCTGCACATAGATACCGACATCGAGAGCAACGCCGATGCCAAAGCTCTTTGCCATGCAGACGTACGCCACGTGCGGCGCATCGAAAAACTGGAAGTTGCGAAGGCTCGCGTTCAGGCGCCCCGCGCGGTCCCCTCGCTCAATCCCCATCTTGCCGTATAGCTCGACGGCACACGCGATTTGCTTCTCGCGATAACTCCCAAGGAACTCGTCGATTGGAGCAACCATCACTGGGGACCCACCCCCAGTCACTGCTTGGACGAGCGCTGTACGTAGCCGGAGCAGCGTGTCCCCCGATGCGATGTAGACGCGCCAGGGTTGGACGTTGCAGTTACTCGGAGCGTGTTGTGCCAGGTCCAACACTTCCTCGAGCACCGCGCGGGGGACGGGCTTCGAGAGAAAGCCTCTCACCGACCGTCGCTCGCGAATAGTCTCGTCTAGGTCGTACATGGAATCACGAGCGCCGCTTTGCGGTCGGAACGGCTTTCTCGATGTGGATGGCGCAACCTGGGCCCACGACCTTTCGTAGGGCCGGTTCGATG
>JBAVOF010000390.1:0-16675 GCA_049691835.1 Polyangiales bacterium | reverse complement strand
CCGCGTACCCGCGGGCCTGGGCCAGCGTCGCGTAGTTCGCACCGCTGAAACGGGTTTCGATCGTCTTTCGCACGAGGCCGCGCAGCGTTCCCTTGAGCTCATCTAGGTTCATTGGGGGGATTCCTTCCTAAGCCCGCAGTGTCGATTTCGCGCGGCCGCGGTCAAGAAAACCGCGGGCTAGAAGCAGGTGAGCTCGCGAAACTCTCGGATTCGCGCTTCGAGGTCTTGCCGGCTGAGGCGTTCCAGAGCGCCGACGCCGACGTCTTGCACGCAAAATGAAGCCGTCGCGGACCCGCAGATCACTGCTTGACGAAGGTCGGTATGGCCGTTCGCTGCCAGATATCCGAGGAACCCGCCCGCAAACGAATCGCCCGCGCCCGTCGGGTCGGACACCGCCTTGAGTGGGTAGGCGGGGGCGCAGAAGATATCCTCGTCGAGGAACAGCAGCGCGCCATATTCGCCGCGCTTCACGATCACGGTCTCGGGGCCGAGGGCACGCAAGGCCTCGGCGACGGCCAGCGGGTGATGGAAGCCCGTGAGCTGCCGCGCCTCTTCCTCGTTGATGACGAGAATGTCCACGCGCCTCAGCAGCTCTTTGAGTTCGCCGACTGCGGTGTCGATCCACAGGTTCATCGTGTCTGCGACCACGAGCCTGGGGTTGTCCACCTGATCGAGAACGTGAAGCTGTAGCCGCGGCGCGATGTTGCCCAACATGACGAACTCCGAATCGCGAAATGAGGCGGGGATCTTCGGATTGAAGTCGGCGAACACATTGAGGTCGGTTTGGATCGTCGTACGCGACGTCAAATCGTCGGAGTACCGTCCCTCCCAGTGAAACGTCTTCCCATTGGCCACTTCGAGGCCCGTGGTGTCGATGCCGCGGCCCCGGAGCATTTCGACCGCTTGGCGCGGGAAGTCTTTGCCGACCACCCCGACCAATCGGACCGGCGCGAGTTGACAGGCAGCGAGCGACGCATAGGTAGCGGACCCGCCGAGGATGCGGTCGTGCGAGCCGAGGTGATTGTGAATGGTGTCGAAAGCGACGGAACCGACGACGAGAAGCGAGGACATGGTGCCTTTCATTGTAGGTACTTGCCGATGAGTGAGTGCAGCTTGTCTCGTGCGGCTGCTGAAATCGAATCCGGATTGGTGATGATGGCGGTGGCAAGGGCCGTAGAGGCTGGGCACCCGGACGGGTCGGGTAGAGCGCGGGCGAGCTCCACGATGATCTCTTTGGCTTTGGCGACGTTGATCTGCATGACCGCGATGATCGCCTGGACGGTGACTGCATCGTGTGCCTCGTGCCAGCAGTCGTAGTCAGTTGCCATGGCGAGCGTGGCGTACGGCAGCTCGGCTTCTCGCGCGAGTCGCGCTTCGGGGAGATTGGTCATTCCGATTACCGATACACCCCAGGACCGGTAGAGTTGCGATTCGGCGCGCGTCGAAAACTGCGGACCCTCGACGCACAAATACGTTCCACGTTCGTGCACGGCCGCGCCGGCTTTGCTTGCCGCGCTGGTCAATGCGTTCGCGAGCTGCGCATCGATCGGATCGGCGAACCCCACGTGGGCCACGACACCGTTGTCATCGAAGAACGTATCGATTCGATGCCTGGTCCGGTCGATGAACTGGTCGACGACCACCATGTCCCCGGGATGGATGTCGTCCCTCATCGACCCCACTGCGGACACGCTGAGAATCTGCTCAGCCCCCGCCATCTTGAGCGCCAGGACATTGGCCCGGTAGTTGATCCGGTGCGGCGGAAGGCGATGACCCCGGCCGTGACGCGGGAGGAAGAGCAGGCGTGTGGTTCCAATCGTTCCGGCTACGAGCACATCGGAAGGCTCCCCGAACGGGGTCGTGATCGCGAGCTCCTCTACGTCGGCGAGCTGCTCGAGCTCGTACAGCCCGCTTCCTCCGATGACCCCGAGAACCCGCTTGACCTCAACCATCTTGCCGGACCGGCATAGCCGGGTTCTCGGGGAGTGCAAACCTTCATCGAGGCAAGATTGACACCGCGCCCCGCGCGAGTACCATGGCCTCAACCCCGCGAAACTGCGAGTGAAACGGCTCTTGGCGCGACATGATGGATAAGCTCGTCATCTCCGACGACGAAGGTCACACGACGGTCGTTCCGCTCGTGCGAGACGAGATTACGATCGGTCGCAAGGCCGGCAATACAATCCGTCTCACCGAGAGGAACGTGTCGCGCAGTCACGCTCGGCTCCTGAAACGTAATGGATCTTACATTGTCGAGGATCTGGGCTCTTATAACGGGGTCACGCTCAATGGGGTGCGAATCGACACTCAGGCCGAGCTCGCGCCCGGCGATCAGCTCGGTATCGGTGACTATGACCTTGCATTGCAGTCCGACGTGGTCGCGACCGCCAACACGCTACCTGCGCCCAAGCCGCGGAGTCTGCCGCCACCAAGGCTGGTGGTTCTCAGCGACCCTGCAGCGGGAGCGGAATTCACGCTCAACAAATCGGTGCTGCGCATCGGCCGCGACGAGCGGCTCGACGTCTGGATCAACCACAAATCGATTTCACACGAGCACGCCGAGCTTCAAGTTCTTGGCGGAAAGGTGACCGTCTTCGATCTAGAGAGCGCCAACGGGATGCGGGTCAACGGCGTCGAGACCTCCCGTGCGGTGCTCGAATCCGGGGATGTCCTGGAGCTCGGCGAGGTACGATTCCGCTTCCTGCCGGCACAGGGTGCGCATAGCTTGGAGACGCCGCCTCCGGAGGAGTCCAAGAATGTTTCAACGCGATCGTCACAGAAGCCGCTGGTCGCGATCTTGGTGTTGGGCCTCATGATCCTCATCGGAGCCGGCGCCGTACTGGTCACCGTTCGTGGCGCGCCTCCCAAGCCGGCTCCATCCGTTGCGGTCGCTCCCGTCCAGCAATTGGAACGCGCCGAGCCAACGTCGAGCAGAGCACCGAGCGAACAGGAGCCCGGCCCGGGCGGGGACTCAGAGGCCCAGGCGATTGTCGACGAGCCTCGGGAATGGGAGGGCCTGCTCACCCGTGCCCGCCGGGCCTTGGCCAGAGGACGAGTCGATCGCGCCTTTTCCATCGCCAACGACCTTCCGGCGGACAGCGTGCTGCGCGGGACGCCGGAGTTTGCCGAGATCCGGTACCGCTATGCCGAAGCTCACCTCGACGAGGGTGAACGGGCGCTGCAGGCGGGCGATGGGGTGCGGGCAAGCAGCGAAGCCAAGCTCGTCCTAGAGCTCGAGGGCATCACCTCGAAGCAGCGCCAGGGAGCCCGGCGCTTGATGAGAAACGCCCGCGAGGCCCAAACCAAGCCCTAGGCCCCGGTAAACCCGGCCCGCCAGGTCACGCAGATCGGTAGAATCGTTGATTAATAGGCTTCGGCCATGACACACTGAGACCGGGTGTTTGGGGGAACACAGTCTCGACCGAGCGTGTGCGTGAGGCATGCAGGGATAGCTGCGCTCGTCCTCGGCGCGTTGGTGCTCCCAAGCCGCTCGCTGGCGGATGGAGCGACACTGACCGAAGGGGGAATGGACCTTCATCTCTTTCGGCCAGCGGTCGACACCCGAGGCTACTTCACCGTGAACGGCAGCGAAGTCATGCCCCACAAGGAGTTCAGCTTCGGCCTGGTGATCGATGCAGGCATCGGCATCCTCCGGTACAACGGCTTCGAGAACAACCCGAACCAAGCCGCCGATGAGGCCTCGTACCAGAGCCGCATCGCCAAGCAGGGTTTCACCGGGACGTTCATCTTCAACTTCGGGGTGATCGATCGCTTGGTGCTGGGTCTCCAGCTTCCGATCACGTTCTTCCGAGGCGACGCTGTGCAGACGCCCGATCGAACGGCATTGGGAGGCACCTGTGACGGGGCGACTTCAGCGGGTTGCCTCTACAACTATCAGGCGACCGGACTGCGGTCGCAGGGTGTCGGCGATCTGACGATTCACGTCAAGGCGCGCCTGCTGAATCTCGGCGCAAGCCCGGTCGGCATCGCGATGATCTTGCGGGCTGGCTTCCCCACCGCCAAGTCCGACCAGTTCGCCGGCGAGCCCGGTTACTCGCTCTGGCCGACCGCCGTGTTCGAATTCAAGCCCATCGAAAAGATCCGATTTGCGCTGGAGGGCGGCTATCGATGGAATTCCCAGCAGGGGGCGACCTTCATCTGGGACGGGCTTTCGAATCCTGCCGACCCCACGGGGACCGCGGTCAATCCGGTGGACCAGGACCAGGGGCGACGCTTCACCTACAATGATTTGATCACCTTTGGGTTCGGCTCGAGCTTCCGAATCGCGCGTTCGCTGGACCTGATCCTCGAGTTCTACGGGACCCAAATCGCCCAGGAAATTGGGACTAAAGGGACCCTTTCCATGGAGGCGCTCGGCGGGTTCAAGTACTTCGTCACCAACAAGAGCTTCCTCTTCGTGGCGGCGGGCGCCGGGATTCCGAAGACAGGGTTTCAGGCCGCAGATGTGCGCGCGACGATTGGGTTCAGGTACGAGCCGGCAGTGGGCGATCGCGACAAGGACGGGATCGCTGACGATGATGACGCCTGTCCCGACGATCCGGAGGACAAAGACGGGTTCGAGGACCGGGATGGTTGCCCGGATCTGGACAACGACAGCGACGGAATCCTCGATGTCGACGACGCATGTCCTCTCGTGAAGGAAGACTACGACGGCGATCGCGACGAGGATGGTTGCCCCGAGGGCAGAGAAGGCGACCGCGATGGGGACGGGATCCCCGATGACGTCGACAATTGTCCCGACGATCCCGAGGACTTCGATGGGTTCCAAGACGAGGATGGTTGCCCGGATCTGGACAACGATGCCGATGGGATCCCCGACGTGAGGGATCTTTGCCCGAACGACCCCGAGGATTTCGACGGGTTCCAAGACGAGGATGGTTGCCCGGATCCGGACAACGACAGCGACCGTATCCTCGACGTCGACGACACCTGTCCGAACGATCCCGAGACCTACAACGGGTACAAGGATGAGGACGGATGTCCCGACAAGGGCCTGGTGATCCTCGAGGACACGCAGATCACAATCCTCGAGAAGATCTACTTCGAGACCGACAGTGCGATCATCCAGCCTCGGAGCTTTCCGCTGCTCGATGCCGTGGCCGCGACACTGAATGCGAGCCCACAAATCACTCTGGTCGAGATCCAAGGACACGCCGACCAGCGGGGCAGTGACGAGTACAACATCAAGCTCACACGGGCTCGAGCGGCCTCGGTCATGAACGCGCTGATCGAACGCGGTGTCATCAAGTCTCGGCTGAGGTCAGCCGGATATGGCGAGCGATGCCCTGTCGATCCGAAGAACAACGCCAGCGCATGGGAAAAAAATCGGCGCGTCGAGTTCAAGATCATAGAAACCGACGCCGGACCCACCGGAGTTGAGGTAACATGCCCGCGGGGCCGTTCTCTGGTGCCGAGGTGATATGTCGCGCGAGCGCTTCGTCGAGTTGATGACCCCTGCGCTGACTCGTTTCAGTCAGGACCTGAAATCCGTTCTGCGTATCGTCGAGGACCCAGAGGTCGACGACGAGAGTCGGGTCGCTGCGGCGGGCGCTCTCCTGCATGTGATCTCCGCGAGTCCCGCCATCCCTGGGGTCCGCGGGGTGCTCCGTCATCTGGGCGACGTTCTGCTCATCAGGCTCGTGTTGAACGACGTCCAACGGCGATCCCCCAACGCGTTCCGTAAACACCTCGAAAAGTCTCCGGAGATGCTGCAGCCATTGTCCGATGAGCTTGGGACCATGCGCAGGTATCTCGGTGATCGGGTCGAAGTGCTCGAGAAGCTCGCCGAGAAGTTCCCGACGCTCAATCATCAGGGCCACCAAGCGCAGGCCTGCATCGATGACGCCGAGTCGAGCACCTGGCTCTACGACGCGGTGCACGAAGCGTTGATCGATCAGATCGACTTCGACGAAGAAGACGTGATCCGAGAGCTGAAGCAGGTGGATCGCATCTTGGCTCCGCTGGCCTCTCGCATTGGGAAATAGCGTCCTAGGCGGCCTTGCATCCGGGTTCCGAGATTTCGCGCAGCAGCCAGGTTCCGCGGGACGGCTCCATGGGTTTCGGGGCGCTGCGAGCCAAGGCCGCCAGCAGGGCCACCGCCTCGGTATTCCATGCGATCAGCCGGAGCACGCTGCCATTGGGCGTTCGAAGCTCCGATTCGGTACTGACGCGCCGGCGCGCGATGTCATCGGCGTCGGACTGTGCCCGTGTCTCCACCAGGAGCATGACTTGGCGACGCACGATGAAGCCGACCGTATGCGAGGTCAGAACGAACCCAAGCGAGATGAGCCCGGTGCGATGCACAGGGAGATGGACCCGAAGCCGCGGTATGCGGTCGGATGAAAGCTCCCAGTTGAGCGACATGGCGGGCGCGTGGGGTCCGAGGCGAAGGTCGGCTGCGAAGCGCCGAAGCAATTCTGCCTTTTTTGCCGCCGTAGCAATCATGTGATGCTGCGTTCCAGTCAAGAACACTGGCATCAAGAACAGCGCGGCCGCGGGTTCTCCCAGCGCTAACAGGGACACGCTGCAGCCGACCAAGACCGCCAGCCCAACTCCGGTGCTGCCATCCAGGCAGTCGCCGACGAGAGTCCCGGTTTCGGGAAGGTCCTTTGCAGCAACGGGGCACCAGCTCCGGTCCTCCGCGGGGCGGCTGAGCCTCGTGGGGCGGTGCAGCGACAAAGCGATCAGCGCAAGCGCGCAGACTGGATAGCTTGGAACCAACCACTGACCAGCCGCGACCACAGCGCCGGTGACGGCGAATACGGTCACCCATGCGGCATGGAACAAGAGCTGGTCGCGGCCCATTCGAACCTCGATCGATCGGCGTTTCAGGAGAACCAACACCGCCAGGACGAGCAGAGACCAAGCGATCGGGTGCTGCTCGGGAATCGTGAGTGGACGGAAGCCAGCTGCCTCAGGCGCGTCCGTGGCCTCGATGGGCACCGCGATCGATTCGATCGGGATGTCGAGCATGAGCGACCAGGCGCTCATGCGCGGAAGGTGGATGCGGCGCCACTCGACGACGGTGCGATCGCGATGGTCTGCGACCTGGAGCTCGACCCCCGGCGGGGTCTCGTGCAGCTCAGTCGGAACCGTCGACCCTCCCGGCGCACGGAATTCGACCAATACGTTGTGCAGCCCCGTTTCCCAAGCCGGGACAGACCAAACGATCCGTGCGCGCGAGCCCCCGGCAACCTCGATGACCCTGAGGTCGGCTTTCGTTCGGTACTTCAGGAAGAGCCGATACTCCCCCTGCTTCGGCGCCTCCCTGCGTTGAAAGGAGAGGCGGATGAGGCCGTCTTCGGACGCTTCTGCTTCGGGGCGAAAGATCTCGCCTTCATCCGATCGGAAGTAGGGGGGCTGCGTGCGGTCTAGCTCGACCCCTTCGCCTAGCTCCGCCAGCTCGACCTCCTGCAGCCATCCGGCGTGCACTTCGATGTCCAGCCGGAGCAGGATGCTCAGCGTCGCATCGCGTTCAATCTCGACGGTAGCCCTGGCTCCCTTGACCACCGTGCGGGTCCAAGCCCGGGCTGGCGAAGTCGAACCGACGACGACAAGAACCAAGAAAAGAAGCAGGCCGAGGCCGCGACGAGGGCGCATGGCCCGAAACTAGGAAATTCCGTCGTTTCGGTGAAATTTCCTACTGCATTCGGATCCACGAAGGCATGAACAACAAGAAGAAGAGTGAAAGGGTTAACCAACCCACGACCCGGCGTCGGGGCGAGACGGCCGAATCCGCCGTCGGCGGATGGCTCGGGCCGGTCGCGCGGGTCAGTACCGAAAGCACGAGCGCCCAGACCAGCCATTGCATTCCTGCCAAGGCGTCTTGGGCGAGTTTTTCCCCGCGGGCTCCGTCGAGGTAGCTTGGAATCCCGTATGCAGCGCTCACGACGACGGCGAGCACGGGCAAGAGGCGAAGCACGTGACGGGAGACCTGGTCCTGACGGCGACCGAGCAGCGCGTAGGCAACGTGTCCACCGTCGAGTTGGCCGAAGGGAAGGAGGTTGATCATCGTGACGAGCAGTCCGGCCCAGCCGGCGAGTGCCGTCGGGGTCAGGATGATGTCAAAGCCTGGAGGGATGGGACCCTTCAACCAGCTGAGGAGCCCCAGGTACACCAGGGAACGACCTTCGAGCATGTACGGTGCGTCGGGGATTGGCGCGATCGGCGAGGTCGTGATTCCGTAGATGATCACCGGGAGCGCGACGACGATGCCGGCCAGCGGTCCTGCGGCTCCGACGTCGAGCAAGGCGTTGCGTGAGCGAATCCGCTCTCGGATCTGGATGACGGCACCGAGGGTTCCGAGGAGGAAGAACGGGACGGGGATGAAATAGGGGGGCGACACGTCGATGCGGTGATACCTACCCGCAAAGAAGTGCCCGAACTCATGGGCGAGCAGGATCGCCATGAGGGGCAGCGAGAACACCCAGCCGGAGAGTAGCTCGGCGAGGGATTCAGGCCGCTTTGCGAGGACCATCGCGGCACCCACATAGAAAGTCGACAGGAACGTCAGGGCCATCAGAATGAGTGGCAGAAACCACTGCGTGTTGCGCCGCTGCACCGTGTGCCTCTAGCATGTGCGTTACCAAGCGCACGATCTGCTATCGTCTGGAGCGAATGGACCTGTACAGCGCTGCCAAGCGGCTCAACCGACCGTTCATCTTCACTGACGATGCATCGAGGCGGGCACTGTCGATCGCCGACCATGGGTTGATCGGAGACGGCTTCTCTGCCGCTCTGGTTCGCGTGGACGGGGCGATCGATTGGCTCTGCCTCCCGCGTTTCGACAGCCCGAGTGTCTTCGGCGCCCTGCTAGACGAGGCGGGCGGAGGGTCGACTTCCGTGAGCCCGGTCGACTACCCCTTCGAGAGCCTGCAGCGATACGACCCAGATACCAACGTGCTCGAGACCTTGTTTCGAGTTGACGGGCGCGGGGCCCTCCGACTCACCGACTACATGCCATGGAGTGACGACCCCCGGTCCGCGGCACACGAGGTTCATCGACGCGTGCAGTGTGTGGAAGGCGATGTGATTGTCAAGGTCGTCTTCGATCCGAGGTTCGACTACGGGCGTGCAGAGACGACCTTCGCGATCGACGGACGCTCGACGCTGGCCAAGGGCTCATCCGGCGAGCGCTTGGTCGCGGTGCTCGAGGGCTTGGGCCAATGGGAGCCACGCCCCGAAGGCGGCGTGCAGTCCACGTTTCGAATGAAAGCCGGTGATCGCGCATGGGTCGTGATCGGCTGGAATGCCTCCGAATCGGAGTCGATCTTGGCGCATCGCCCATACGAGGCTCTACGACACACGCGGCACCGATGGCGCGATTGGGCTCAACAGCTTCGGTACGATGGTCCGTGGCGCCATCACGTCGTTCGATCCGCGCTCTTGCTGAAGTTGCTGATGTACGCGCCTACCGGAGCGATGGTGGCCGCGCCGACAACTTCACTGCCGGAGTGGATTGGCGGAGCTCGCAATTGGGACTATCGCTACACCTGGACGCGCGATACGGCAATGGCGGTGCGCGCTGCAAACCTGCTCGGCTGCGACCGGGAGGCGCGCGAATTCTTCCATTTCGTGAGGGATACCCTCGAGCGCGACCGTGAGCTCCACATCATGTATGCGGTGGATGGTGGGCGGGTGCCCGACGAAGAGACGCTCCGTAACTTCGCGGGGTATCGCGGTTCACGACCGGTGCGTATCGGCAACGGCGCGCGGGACCAACTGCAGCTCGACACGGCAGGGGCGTTGATGGACGCTGCTTACGTGTATGAGCGCGGCGGTGGCTCGCTCACGGCGCGGGGGTGGAGGCGGCTGCGGGAAGTCGTCGACAACGTTTCGATCATGTGGCGGGAACCCGATCACGGTATTTGGGAGCCGCGCGCCGGGAAGAGACACAATGTTCACTCCAAACTGATGAGTTGGCTGGCCCTTCGTCGGGGAGCCGAGCTGGCGCCCTTGTTCGGCGACCAGCCGTTGAAAGCACGTTGGCAGCAGGCCGCCGACGAGCTGCACTCGGAGATCTGCAGGCACGGGCTGGATCGAACCGGCACACGCTTCGTCGCGGCGTATGATCACGAGCATGCCGATGCGTCACTGCTCTTGCTCCCAATTCACGGGTTCCTTCCACCGAACGACCCCCGGGTGCTCCGAACGGTGGAGCGCATTCAGACGGAGTTGGGGGAGGGCCCGTACGTGCGTCGCTACCGTGCGGACGATGGCGTTGGCGGGGCTGAAGGAGCATTCGTTTTGTGCGGCTTCTGGCTCGCCGAGGTTCTAGCAATGGCAGGGCGCATCGACGAAGCACAGCGCGTTTTCGTCGCGCACGCCGAGGCCTCGAACCACCTGGGTCTTCTCTCCGAGGAGATCGAGCCGCGCACCGAGACACTCCTTGGGAACTTCCCACAGGCGTTCAGTCACCTCGGGTTGATCAATGCGGCGGCGCGGATCGATCTGGCGTTGCGCCTTCGAGACGAGGGCTCGCCCCGTGTACCCGAGGTCGAGATAGGACGCTAGGGTGGGGGCCCATCGGACATGACCGGGGTGGACGCCCGCCGCGCCGCGGAGGCTCGGTTCGGAGCATATGCCGCGATTCTCGCGGCGGTGACGGGGCTTGGGCTCTTGTACACTTCGGGAACGCGTGATGGGGGATCGTGGGCTTGGTTCACGCTGGCGAGCGTCGCGGCGACCATAGGCGTGCTCTGGGCGGTTCGTTCGGCTTTGGACTTGGGCGCCGAGCCCGTGGAGCTCCGTGACGTCGACGAGAGCGCGGACGAGCCCAAACGGTCCAGGGAGCGCGTGGCTTCCGAGTCGACACCCAGCCAGGAGGTTCGGTCCGAGCTGGACGATGTCGACTACTTGATGGCGCTTCGCCACGAATTTCGAACTCCGCTCAACGCAGTGCTCGGGTTCTCTGACGTGCTTCTCAGCGGGATCGACGGCGAGGTGAATGCCTCGCAGCGTGAGGACTTGGAGATCATTCGAGGCTCTGGAATTCGATTGCGCATCCTTCTCGACAGCGCACTGGACTTGTCTCAGCTTGCCGCTGAGGAGCTCCGTCTGAATGTCGAACGCGTAGACGTTCGAGAGCTCGTGGCCCGAGTGGCCGTGGAAGCGGGGCAGCTCTGGTCGAACAAACGAGCTGCACACTGTAGCTTGCCGCAAGAGCCATGTGTCGCCGACATCGACGAGGCGCGCCTACGGCGATCGATGTTAGTGCTCGCCGATTTCCTCGCCACCGATCAGCGAGAAGCGGTCATCGCGCTGAGCTTGGCTCTTTCCAAAGACCATCTCGCGATTGAAGTCAGCGCGGACTCATCGAACCGTCTGACGCTCGGCGCGCTTCCCACACCGGTTGAAATCCTGGCTTCTGAGGATCCGATGGAGATCCGACGCTGGCCCGTCGCCGTGACATCGGAGGTCATCGCGCTGCACGGAGGCTCGCTCTACCACGGGGATGCGCCGTCTCGCTTTCGGATTCGTCTTCCGGTCGGCGGTGCACCATGATGGTCGATCGGTATCCTGCAATTGCCAAGCTTCGTCGGATCATCTTCGCCGTCTCGGTCTACTTCGGCGGCGTTTGGCTTCTGTTCGCCGATGCTCGATATGCCTGGGGTGCGCTTCTGGTTCTTGGCGCGGGGCTCGTACTCGGTGCGGGCGCTCTGCGCTCGCTCAGGCCCCTCTTGCGAACCGAGGAGGCAGGAGCGGCGTCGTACTCGACCCTCGCGTCAACGGCCTCCATCCAGGACTCCATCGATGCTCACTCCGCCGACCCGGAGGTGTCAGAGCGTCGACGCGCTCGATTCCTCGGAGCGTTGGGGCACGAGCTCCGCAATCCACTCAATTCCGTGACTGGATTCTCCGATATTCTGCTCAGCGGAGTCGAGGGAGAGCTGAACGCCGAACAGGAGCGAAGCGTGCGCACGATCCGCGCGAGTGCAGAGCGCCTACTCAGGCTCGTTTCGACCGTTGTCGACCGGGCCAAGCTGGAAGCCGGAACGCTTCGGCTTCAGCAGCAATGGGTGGCACCCGAGGAGCTGATTTCCGAGGTCATCGCCTTCGTCCGTTCCCGCGCGGAGAACCTATCGGTGATAGGTGGTGTCTCGGAGGGCCTACCGCGCGTTTTCGTGGACCGCCATCGCACCGTTCACTCCCTCGTGAGCCTTGCTGTCTTGGTGGTTCGATCGTCGGGCACCGACATCGTCATGCGTGTTGCGCCGCCGCGGCGAGACCAGGTGGGCAAGGGCTTCGTGCAATTCGACCTGATGGCTACACTCAAGGACTCGTCGTTCGACACGCTCGCCATCGTGGAACGGCTCGAAAAACCACTGTCGCGTTCGGATGCGCTGGGCTTGGAAGTCGCCGTGGCTCGGAGCCTGATTGAAGCGCAGGGCGGCCGCATTTGGACCGAGGCTGGCACCGCGGGGAGTCTTCGCGTCTGCATGACCCTGCCGACCTCTGCGCACTAGTCGGAATCGCGTTCGAGCGCGTCTAGGATGGCCTGATAGGCGACGTTTCGCTTCCACCCGAGCTCTCGTTGCAGCCTTTGGGTCATCTCCTTGGTCGAGAGGCCCTCGCGCTTCCATTCGGAAACCAGGACTTCGAGATCGATCTCTTCGACAGGTGCGTCGACAGTCCTGCCCTCGATGACAACCGTGACCTCTCCCCGAACCGGGTCCGCCAACTCACGCTTCACCTCTGAGACCGTGCCGCGAATCGTCTGCTCGTGGAGCTTGGTCAACTCTCGACAAAGCGCTATCCGCCGGTCCTCACCGAGCGTACCGGCGAGGTCGTTCAGTGTCGCGTGGATGCGACGTGGCGATTCGAACAGCACCGTGGTGACATCGGACTGCGCGATGCGGGCCAGAGCGCGGGTGCGGTCTCCGCCTCGTCGCGGGAGGAAACCTTCGAACACGAATCGTCGAACGGGTAGACCGGCCACGCAGAGGGCAGCCAAGACGGCGCTCGGCCCTGGAATCGCCTCCACCGTGATGCCCGCCTCCGCAGCCCGCGAGACGAGATACATCCCGGGGTCGCTCACAACCGGTGTTCCAGCATCGCTGACGAGCGCGTAGTGGGCACCTCCGACGAGCTCCGTCACGATGGTATCCAGCTTCGCGTCGCTGGTATGTGCATGCAAGGCGCGTAGCGGAGTGTGGATCCCGTGTGTGGAGCAAAGCGTCCGCGTGTGGCGCGTATCCTCTGCGAGAATGCCGTCGGCTTCGCGGAGGACGCGTATCGCCCTCAGCGTGATGTCCTCGAGACAGCCAATCGGCGTCGCGACTACGGAAAGCCGGCCTGGCATCAACCGGCGTTACCACATCTCGGTCGCTTCGCGACTCGGCGCCTCATGGAGATTCGTAAACCTCGACTACGGTCTCGCCGAGCTCGCTCTGGAGAAAGCTCTTGAGCTTGTCGAGCAACCGCTTTTCAATCTGCCGAACTCGCTCGCGGCTCACACCGAACTCGTCTCCGAGAGTCTGCAGGGTCTTCGGATCGTTCGCCACGAGACGATCATCGAAGATCTTCTTCTCTTTGCCCGTGAGCAACTTGCCAAACTCGTGGATCTTCTCGGAGAATCTGTCGCCAATTTCCGCGTCTGCCAAGGTATCGTCTGCGCGAGACTCGTCCGACGGAATCAGCTCCACACGAGACACCGCCCGGCCTTCGGCGGTTCCAATGGGCGCGTCCAGGGATGCATCACCGGCCGCGAGCCGCATGTCCATCGACACGACGTCCCGTTCAGGGACGTTGAGGCGTTCGGCGATCGCTTCTGCTGTCGGTTCGATCCCCATCGCCGCGAGCCGCGCCTTCTCCTTTTGCAGGTTGAAGAACAGCTTCCGCTGCGCTTGCGTCGTACCCACCTTCACGAGGCGATGATTATTGAGGATGTACCGAAGGATGTAGGCGCGAATCCACCAGGCAGCGTAGCTCGACAGCTTGACGCCCTTGTATGGATCGTACTTCCTCACTGCCTGCATGAGGCCGATGTTGCCCTCTTGAACCAAGTCCAGGATGTTCTTGTACGCTTGACGATATCCGTATGCGATTTTGACCACCAGCCGTAGGTTTGAGGTCACCAGTCGCTTTGCTGCTTCGATGTCATCTTCCTCGAAGAACCGAACCGCCAGCTCATGTTCTTCGTCCTTCGAAAGGAGGGGATACCGCTGCACGTCTCGCATGTAGACGCCCAACGGGTCACGCCGCGTGAGCGCGGACGAGGGCAGCGCCAGCAAGTCGACATCATCGTCGCGGATATCGTCTTCGTCCAAGACTTCGACGCTCTGCGCTTCGTCGATGTCGTCACCTGGCTCTGTGTCGTTTCCGGTCATCAATTCCGCTCGTCCAGCCCATCTCTAAAGCACGGTGCCCACGTGCGTCCAGTCGCCGCCTTCACTTGGGTGCTTCGAACGCCAGTCCGCCCGCGGGTCTGGACCGCAATCGACCGCCAAGCGATCCACCGATAATGTATTGAATTGCTCCGTCTTCGGTCAGCGCTGCTTTCAGTCCCGATGCTCCAAGCTCGAGCATCGTGGCCACCTTGGCGCTGCGCTCTTTGTAGGCGTCCTGGATTTTCACCCGGAGCATCACGTTGAGCTCGGACCTCTTGAGCGGTCGTAACAGCCGCACGTTCCCGAGAACGTCGAGCTCGAGATCCTTACCGTGGGCGGTCGCACGCTCGATCTTCGCTTCTCCACCTTCGATGGTGGCGACCAGCTCGAGATTTCCGACATCGGCCCGGTCGAGCGTCAACCCGCCCCATCCTGGAATCTCCACTTTGGATTCGCCATCACCGATGTTCAGCTCCGCGATGCTGATCTCGACGTCGCCGGTCGATTCCTCGACCTCGCTCGGCATGTCTAGCGCGATCTCTGCATTGAGGGTGCCTGTGAGCGGCACCTTGGTGAACGTTCGAAGGCCGGGCAGGGCCTCGAGGTTGATCTCGTCGATCTCGACATCGAGCTCCAGCGTGTCCTCTCCGAGCACGATGTCCCCTGTTGCGTCTCCGCCCCCGAGCTCTGCATCGAAGCTGTAGGACTTCGTATTGGAGAGTAGCGAGAACAACGACGTGCTCACCGACAATTCGTCAAATGTGATCTCGGCAGGGGGCGTCGCTTCGTCGTCCGATGGAAAACCAATCCGAACGCCGTCGAAGGTCAATCCCGTCAGCCCAGAGTTGCTCAGGTCGTCGAGCTCGAGCTCGTAGCCGCGCGACTGTGCCTCTTCAACCAGACGATGCGAAAGTCGCTCGTACGGAAAGGTCTTGTAAGCGAAGAACACGAAGCAGACCAAGAAGAACAAGGGGTATGCCACCCATTTGAGGATCGGTCTCACGGGTATTCGTCGCAAGGCCTAGTCCTCCCTGGCGACCGCAGGACGTTCGCGGTCGTAGGCGTTTACGGCCAGCTTCACCGTGTAGCCGGTGCGCATCCGCCCACCGGTCATTTGGATCTGCTCGATCGACACCGGGTACGAGCTGTTCTCGATGTCGGCGAGCATCTCGATCAATGGGCGCAATTCGACGACGGGAAGGGAGACTCTGACCGAGCGGCGGCTGTAACCCCCCAAGTCGAGCTTCGGCTGATCCGTGACACCGAGACCGGTCACCCCGTAGTGCTGAGCCCGCTCTTCGAGAAACCCCCCCAGCGATGGCGCCTTGCGGTCGTAAAGCCGTTCGATGGCACGTCGGTCGGCTTTTTGTTGGAGCAAGCGCGACTCGGAGCGGCGAATGTCGTTGAGCACTTGAGTGATCTCGTCGTTCTCGGTTTCGATCTCAGAGATGCTTGAAATCGCGACATAGATAGGTAGAAGGATCACAATTGCAACGAATACGACGAGCATGGCGCCCAGCAATCGGCGTTCGCGATCGCTCAATGCATCCGCCCAAGTGCGTACGTTGTCCACTGCGTCCGCCAGCGCCACGTTACTCCTCCTCGCCGCTCGTCGCGGGTTGTTCTTCACATACGACCTTCACCACGACCTTGTAGTCCATCCGGTCCTCCACGGCCGTCGAGATGGATCCCTTCTCGATGTCCGCGAAACAGCGATGAGCCTGTAGCGCATCGACCAACCGGTCTCGCTCCGCAATCGAACCGACGGTACCTTGAAGCTCGAAGCGGCCGGTGTCGCCCTCGTCGTCGATCTCGATCATGAGGCGCCGCGTGTCGTGTTGGATGTCGGCGGGGATGCTCTCCGAGATCGCCTCCAGGACGTCGTAGGCGTCAAAGCGCGGAAGCGGGTCGTCGACTCGAGGGCCCGCCATCAAGAGCTCGCGCGCCTGCAGAGCGGTGTGGACTTCCTCATCAAGCAGGTCCTTGCTCACCACGGCCAGGGTAGCGGTGAGGCCCTTTTGCTCGGCCCGGGCCACCCGATAGCGAGCCACCAAGGATAGGGCAAAGCAAAGGATGACTGCCGTGCTGCACACGGCGATCAGGCGTGCGTGCTTGCGAAGCACGCCGGCGCCCGCTCTCGACGCGAACTCGCCCTGCCGGAGGTCGAGCTGTCTTCCACGCGAGATGGCGCGAGCCGCGAGTGCCGCGGCCTTCGTGAATTTCGGTCGCATTTCCTCGTCGGCGCCCGCAGCCGGCGGGAGAGACGCCACCGTGCACTCCGCGCCGAGCTGTTCGGTCAGCCACTGGCGTGCGCTCTCCATTGGTGC
>JBAVOF010000389.1:0-13940 GCA_049691835.1 Polyangiales bacterium | reverse complement strand
CTTCACGCGCGTCGCTGCCCGCCGACTGGCGTGAGCTGCCCGCTTACTCATTGACTCCGGGGCAGTCACTCTCGTTCAGGACCACTCGCCGCGCCCAGGCCGAAGCCGAACCGGACGTGGTCCAGCTCGTGCGAGAGCTTTGGCTCGACCTGGACGGTGTCGGGTATTCCGTGCGTGACCGGATCAGCGGCCAGCTCCGGCGCAGCCATCGCTTGGTGATGAAGGAAGGCACGCTCGGACGTGTCACGCTGGGCGGCGAGGCGCAGTTGATCGTCGAAGCTCCGTCGGAAAACGAAGCGGCAGGCGTTCCGGTGCCGCGCGGCGTCGAAATCCGAAGCGCAGCGCTCGACATGACGGCCGACTCGCGACTGGACGATGCGCGCTCTTCGTTCCCAGCCGTCGGTTGGTCGGAGAGTGTCGAGCACCTGAGCGCAAGTTTGCACTTGCCACCGGGGTGGGAGGTGTTTGCGATTTCGGGCGCCGATGACACTTCGCAAACTTGGATCTCACGCTGGGATGTGTTCGCCATCTTCTTCGTGGCCCTCATCGCAATCGCCGCATCCCGCCTCCTCGGTCCCCTCTGGGGGCTCACGGCGCTCCTCGCGCTCACGCTCACGTACCATCAAGCCGGCGCCCCGCTTTTCATCTGGGTGGTGCTCCTCGCGTTGCTCGCCTTGCGGAGGGTATTCACGAACCGGCGCTGGAGCCTTGGTCTCACCACGCTTTGGTGGGGTGCGGGCGTGGCCCTGGTGTTGATCGCAGTACCGTTTTGCGTGGCACAGCTGCGCATCGGGTTGTTTCCCCATGTGGGCGACGCCTCGAGCCGTTGGGATGCTACTTCGTTGCTGGCCGGTTGGACCGTTCTGGTCGTTGCCGTCGCTGCGTACCGCACCATCGAAACGCGACGCGTTGGTTGGAAGACGGTGCTGGCACTGTTTGCTGCCGTCGGCACCCTCGGCGTCTTAGTTGCCCTCATGTTCGACGGGTTCGCGATGCAATCTGCGATGCGCCCGGAGACGGATGCGAGAATGCAACCCCAGATGGCTCCCAAGGAAGAGGCACTGCAAGCCTATGATGGGGCGACGGTCGACGCTGTCGCCTCATTGGAGACGTTGAACAAACGCCACGGAGGAGTGGGATCAGCCCCGCCCGCCAAGGCCCCGATGACCCAGCAGCAAGATCCCAACGCCGTCGTCCAGACCGGCGAAGGCATCCCCGATTGGGAGTCGGCTTCGTGGGAGCTCAACTGGTCCGGCCCCGTACCAGCCGATCATCGGGTAAAACTGTGGCTGATCTCCCCGCGCGTCAATCTCGTCGCATCGATCGTGCGTGTGTTGCTCTTGGTGCTCCTCGCGCTTGGGGTCATCCGGCGATGGAAAGGCACACAGGCCCGCCCCATGGCAGCGAGCACAGCGCTTACCGGTACCGTGATCGCTCTACTCATCGGCATGCTGGTCTTCTCGAGCCCGGGCTCCGCTGCTGCGCAGCAAACCGTCCCTGAGGGAGCGCCATCGCAAGCGTTGCTCCTCGAGCTCGCCAGACGCCTGACTGCCCCACCAGCATGCGCCCCCGATTGTGTATCGGTTGCTCGCGCAAGCATCGAAGTGACGGGCTCACGGATCGTCTTCGGCGCCGAGGTGCACGTCGGAGCGACCAGCGCGTTCCGGATGCCCGGCCCGGCGAGCACCTGGTTGCCGAACGTCATCACCGTCGACGGCAAGTTGGCTAGCGCCATCGCGCTCGCAGGCGACGGCTTCGCTCTACTGCGCCTCGAAAAGGGTGTGCATCAGGTGCGCCTCGAGGGCTTTGTACCATCAGGCGAGAGTCTGACACTTGCGTTCGGCGATCATCCCAAGCATCTGACCGTCGACGCGAAAGACTGGGAAGTCGACGGGCTGCGCGACGACGGTCGGGCCGACGCATCGATTCAACTGCGACGCACGCTCGTAGGTCAAGACGGCACGACCGATCAGCCGGAGGCGGCACGCTTACAACCATGGTTTGAAGTGCAGCGGACGATCGACATCGGCGTGCGCTGGACCGTCAACACGACAGTGCGGCGCATCAGCCCCTCATCAGCGGTCGACGTGGTGCGTGTCCCGCTCTTGCCGGGCGAGGATGTGACCAAAGCCGACGCGATCGTCGAAAATGGGCAGATAGTGATCACCGTTCCGCGAGGTGAGACGCAGGTCACCTGGTCTTCGAGCCTCGAACCAAGCGCCGAGCTTTTGCTCGTTGCACCACAGAACGTGCGTTGGTCCGAGGTCTGGGAGCTCCGCTGCGGGCCGATCTATCGATGTCAGCACGCGGGTCTGCCCCCAATCACGCACTTCCAGAGCGGCCTTTGGCAACCACTGTTTCGTCCCTGGCCCGGTGAGAAGCTCGAGTTGAGGTTTGACCGCCCTCCCGCCGCCAAAGGAAGCGTGCTCACCATCGATTCGCTCGCATTGGAGACGCACCCCGGCCTGCGGCGCACGCAGTCTACGCTCACCGCCATCGTGCGCAGCAGCAGCGGTGGAGTGCACGGGTGGAGCCTCCCGGAGGGCGCCGAGCTGCAGGGCGTCACGGTCGACGGTACCCCGCACTCGCTTCAGATGCAGGGCAACATACTCCGGACCACGCTCCGACCAGGTGTGCAGCAAGTGGAGATCGCCTTTCAGCAGGAGGGCGGTCTCGGGGCCTGGTTCAGGACGCCTCAGATCGGGCTGGGTGCGTCGGCCGTCAACGCGCGCGTGCATGTGAGCGTCCCCGATGACCGCTGGCTTGTGTGGACCCAAGGCCCCCCCTGGGGCGCGGTGGTCTTGTTCTGGCCGTATCTGTTGCTCGCCCTGCTCGTCGCGTCGTTGCTGTCACGTGTGCCGCAAAGCCCATTGCGCATGAGGGACTGGCTGCTCTTGAGCTTTGGTTTCGTCACCTTGCCCGTCTGGGTGGCAGTGCCCGTCGTCGCATGGTTCTTCGCGCTGCAACACCGCAGCCAGGCGACCGACCTGCACCGCCGCGCTTTCAACACGCGCCAGATACTGCTCGTCGCTCTGACTGTCGTCGCACTACTTTGTTTCTATGCCGCGGTCCATACCGGTCTGCTGGTTCAACCCGATATGCAGGTGGCCGGAGCAGGCAGCTACGGCAGCAACCTGCAGTGGTACATCGACCGCAGCAGCAACGAACTGCCGCAGGCGGCGATCTTGAGCCTCAGCATTTGGGTTTGGCGCGTGCTCATGCTCGCCTGGTCCCTGTGGCTCGCGTTCCGGCTGGTGGGTTGGGTGCGATGGGCCTGGTCGGCATTCAGCGCGGACGGCCGCTGGAAGGTAGAGCCAGCCGCGCCAGCGCCGCAATCCTAGGCAGGACAGGGCACGCTCCCCTCGCGCCGAGAGCTCGCTCAATAGTCGACACGACGATGCTGCCGGTCGTCGATCCACTCGAAGCCAGGGCTTCAAAGTGGCTCCACCTCGCGAGAGAGGCTGCGGAAGGCGGCGATGCCTCTGCGGCGGGAGGAGGTTGTGGCTGCTCACATTAGGCAGACGTCCAGCGAGATCGCTGCTCGAAGCGCAAGCCAATGGTCCGTGGCCAAGATCTCGGTTGCGAACGAAGTGAGCACCGACGCTACGCTCTCGGTCGGCGAATCGATCAAGCTCAGTAAGCGAGAGCCCTACTGAATCTGGGGAAAACACGCGTCACGGGCTGACGTCGCCAAACGTGTTGCACGCGTTGGTATCACCCGTCGCATATCCGCGCTCGAACCACTTCACGCGTTGTGCCGAGCTCCCGTGGGTGAACGACTCGGGCGTGACATAGCCTTGCGACTGCCTTTGCAAGCGATCGTCTCCGATGGCGCTTGCCGCGTTCAGGCCCTCTTCGATGTCGCCGTGTTCGAGCAGGCCGCGCGTCCGATCGGCGTGGTGCGCCCAGACGCCGGCCAGGCAATCGGCCTGCAGCTCCTGACGAACCGACAGCTCGTTCGCTTCGATCTGCCCGCGCCGAGCGCTCTGCCGTTGCACTTCTTCTGAGATCCCTAGCAAGGTTTGCACGTGATGCCCGACCTCGTGCGCGATCACGTAAGCCTGTGCAAAGTCTCCGGGCGCCTGAAATCGGTTCCGCAGGTCGGAGAAAAAGCTGAGGTCGATGTAGACCTTCTCGTCGGCCGGGCAGTAGAACGGGCCCATGACTGCCTGCGCGAATCCACAAGCCGACCTCACGGAACCGGTGAAGAGCACGAGGGTCGGCTCTCGGTAGTCGCGCCCTGCCTCGCGAAACAACGAGTTCCACGTGTCCTCCGTGTCGGCCAGGATGACGGAGACGAACTGCGCTTGCTCGTCATCGAGCTGGGCCGGGCCCGCAGACTGCGTTGCAGCCCCCTGTTGCTGCGTCTGAACCACCTCCATGAGCGTGGCGGGGTCCACCCCCAAGAACAGGCCTACCCCGATCAACAAGAGCAATCCGAGGCCGCCGCCAGCAACGGGTCCGGCACGGAAGCCGCGACGATCGTCGACGTGTGCGCTCTGCCTTCTGCCTTTCCACCGCATGTCGACCTCGAGTCGAACGATACCGACGACTCGTCGTCGAAATCAAGCGGCGCATCAGCGACCTGCTTGGGGACATGAACCAGCGGGTTGATCGGAGTAAGCTTGGGTTCCGCATCCAGGAGAAACCGCCGTGACCGATTCCTACCAGCTCTACTACTGGCCCATGATCCCCGGCCGAGGCGAATTCGTGCGGCTCGTGCTCGAAGCGGCTGGCGCTTCCTATGAGGACGTCGCGCGCCTTCCCGACGCAGAAGGTGGTGGGCTGCAGTCGTTGACGCCATTCATCCAGGGAAATCGCCCCGGCCAACCTGCCTATGCGCCGCCGATCCTCGTCCACGGTGAGCTCGTCTTGGCTCAGACAGCCGCCATCTGCGCTTACCTCGGCGAGCGGCACGGGCTCGCGCCGGATGATCACAAGCTGCGCATCCAAACGCTCCAACTCCAGCTCACCATCGCCGATGTGGTCGATGAAGCGCACAACACCCATCATCCCGTGAGCGTGACCCTCTACTACGAGGATCAAAAAGACGCGGCGTGCAAGGCGGCCACCACATTCCTCGACCAGCGCCTCCCGCGTTTCTTGCCCTACTTCGAGCGCGTGCTCGAGCGCAACGGCGGGGACTGGTTGATCGGCAAGGGGTTGTCGTACGCCGACTTGTCGCTCTTCCAACTCCTCGAAGGATTGGCCTACGCATTTCCCCGGGGTTTTGCCGAGGTCACCGAATCCACCCCAGAGCTCTTGGCTCTGCGGGCGCGTGTCGCAAGCCTTCCGCGTATTGCTGCGTACCTCGCGTCCCCGCGCCGGCTCCCGTTCAACGAGCACGGCGTGTTCAGGCACTACCCGGAGCTCGATCTCGGTGGCTGATCCCCGACTCCCCGATGCAAGCGCAACGCACGGCTGGATCGGCCCGTTGACGTCGAGGAAAACGGGATGAGGTTCGTGCTGATGAGAATTGCGCTCGTTTCGCCGTCGTTGGTTTGCCTGCTGCTCGGGGCGGGGTGCGAGCAGCGCGGTGAACCCGCACCGCTTGCCCATCAGGGCTCGGCCGCCCTGACGCTTCCGAGTCCAGAGGGATTTTCCAAGCAACATCCCACATTCGACGCGTACTGGTATCAGGGCAAAGCCGAGCTCACGCGCTACGCGCTTCGGCAGTCTCGGTATGGGGAGCTCCACGATGGCGATGCAGTTCTGATCTTCGTCACCGAGGATTTCCTCTCGACGCAGCAAGTGAAACAGGAGCACGGCGACTCGCCGGAGGCTGTCTCGGTGCTCAAGCTCAACGCGTATCGGCGGTTCTACACCGGCATCTATCCATACACCATCATGACGACCTCGTTCACACCGGTCCGCCCACCTGGAGCGGCAACGCTCAAAATCGGCAGCACCGTTCAGGAGTGGTGCGGCCAGGTGTACACTCAGCTCAATCGGCGTGACGATGGGCTTCACACCCAGTTGCACTCATACTTCCAAGACGAGGGCGACCAGAACATGATCCTGCCGAACGCGACTTTGGAAGATGGGATCTGGGCGCAGATCCGCGTCGACCCCGATGCCGTCCAGGAAGGGAAACAAGTGATCATCCCCGGCCTCGACTACCTGCGGTTACGTCACGAGGCCTTGCGCGCCTATTCAGCAACGGTCACTCGAACACCGGACGCGGAGACCGATCTGGTCGATCACACGCTGACGGCGTTGCGGGTCAGCTACGCGGAGCTCGGTCGCGATTTGGTCATCTACTACGAGCCCGATTTTCCGCACGTCATTCAGGCGTGGGAAGAGAACATCGGATCGCAGCGCAGCACCGCGGTGCGCACTCACGCGATCATCGATGACTATTGGCATCACAACGCTCCCGCCGATTCGACGTATCGGGAGGCGCTCGGCCTGACGCGCTGAACTCGGTTGACGGTGAAAATCCCGGTTCGCGCTCAGTCGAGGCCGAACACCTTTGAGGCGTTTTCGTGGAGAAAGAGCCGTCGCGTCTCTTCGCTGAGGCCGAGAAGGTCGAGCTGCTCCATGCATTTGGCAGGTTGGATCATCGGATAGTTGCTTCCAAACAACACCTTGTGTTGACCCGGGCCCTTCATGAAGCGCACGAGCGCCTCTGGATAGCGCTCTGGCGTATAGGCCGACGTGTCGATGTATACGTTCTGGTACTTCGTTGCCAGCGAGACCATTTCTTCGGTCCAGGGGTAGCCGATGTGACCGCCGACGATCCGCAGCTCGGGAAACTCGCAAGCGACCTCGTCGAGGTACGGAATCGGGCGCCCGGGATCACTCGGGCGAAGCGGACCTGCATGTCCGACCTGCAGACAGAAAGGCACGCCCAGCTCCACGCACTCGGCATAGATTGGATAGTAGCGCCGGTCGTTGGGGGGAAGGCCCCAGAGCCAAGGAAGCTGGCGCACGGCGACGAAACCAAGCTTGCTCACGCAGCGCCGCAGCTCGCGGACGCCATCCATCGGACGATGCAGGTCCACGGAGCAAACGCCGGCGAACCGGTCCGGGTGTGCCTTCACGATGCGCGCCACTTCATCGTTGCCGAGCAGAGGACCCGCCGGGCCCCACCAGGCGGAGGCCAACGCCTTCGTGACGCGCGCGCTGTCGAGCGATGCAAGCGTGAGCTCCACCGGAATCTCGTCCGGTACGAAGTCGAGCTTCATCCAACGCCGGAGCGAGGCAAACATTTCGTGACGAAGAAACGCGCCAGTCGGGTGTTGAATCCAGGCGTCGATGATCGGCTCGCCCATGTTCCGATTCTCCGTCCCGCGTCTCATTTGCGCAAGCGTAGGCTGCCGCTGCTGCACGTACTCGGGCCCTGGGCGTAAACTCCACTCCGCACTTCGATAGAGCGAGGTATCATCACGGCCTATGACCAACGATTTCGACGATCCGGCTCGCTATTGGAATGAGGCCGCAGGGCCCAAGTGGGCTACTGCTCAGGCTTCGGTCGATCGAATGCTCGGCCCGATCCACGACGCTTTGCTCGCCGCGTGCAGGGTGCAGCCTGGTGAGCGCGTCATCGACATCGGATACGGCGGCGGCACCACGACCCTCGGATTCGCGCAAAGGGTGGGGCCAACCGGGCGCGTCCTCGGCGTAGACATCTCGCGGCCATTGTTCGAGCATGCCCGCTCTCGGTGCAGCGGAATCGATCACATCACCCTCGAGTGCGCCGATGCTGGGGCCTTCCGCTTCGAGAGGGGATGGGGCGATCTGATGGCGTCGCGCTTTGGCGTCATGTTCTTTCCCGATCCGGTGCAAGCCTTTGCGAACATTCGCGAAGGCCTCAGGGAGCGTGGCCGTATCACCTTCGCATGCTGGCAGGTGGTCGAACGGAACCCTTGGATCACGTTCGTGCTGCGGGCGTTCCCCGATGCGCAGATGCCACTGCCGCCTCCGGGCGATGGTCCGGGGCCGTTCAGCTTGGCAGAGCCTTCCCGCTTACGTCAGGTACTCGAGCAGGCCGGATTTTCAGAGGTGCAGCTCGAATCGTTCGAAACCACCGTGGAGCTCGGGGAAACCGTCGACGAGACGCTCGAAGGCATGAGTGACGTCGGACCTTTCTCGCGCCTGTTGTCCGAAGCGAGCGAATTGGATCGGCCGGCGATGCTTGCGCGCGCCCGCGCGTTTCTGGAGCGGGAGTATCGCAACGGTCCACCGGCCCTCGATGCGGCAGCATGGCTCGTTCGTGCCGTGAATCCGGCTGGCTGAGCTAGTGCGGGGACACTTGATTGCGGGCAGTCAGGAGGCCTTCGCTCACCAGCCATTCGTGGCTGTCTGCGATCGCAGTCGCCATCGGCTGAATGCGATACCCGAGCTCGCGAATCGCTTTGTCGCTGCAAAACGTGGTGCCGGTCCCGCCTGCAATCGCCGCGATCTCCGGCGTGATATCGGGCTCCTTCCCGGTGATCGCCGCGACCATCACCGACGCGCGCCCAAAGAGCTTCAATGTCCAAGCAGGGGCTGTCCTCGGGCATTTCGCGCCGGACACTCGCGCGACCTCTGCCACGAAGTCGGCAACGGGGCAGTCCTCGCCGGCCAAGAGGTACCGTTCGCCGCTTCGGCCCTTCGTCACGGCGTCGAGATGTGCGCGAACGACGTCATGAACGTGTGTGACGGAAATCGTGCCCGGTGGAACGGCGGGAAGGGCACCGTCACGAAGCAGAAAGAACAGTCGGCCCCAGGTATTGGTGTCGTACGGGCCCACCACGTCGCCAGGACTGAGGACCACCACTTTCATTGCGCGCTTCGTCCCCTCGAGCGCGGCGAGCTCCCCGAGATGCTTGCTGCGTTCGTAGTTGATCCACGAGTCCTTGCCACGAAGGGGCGTCTCTTCGGTGACGATTCCTTTGACGCGGCCCCAAGCCGAGTTGCTGGACGTGTGAATGAAGGTGGCGACTCCTTTCGAGGCGGCCACCGCCACCATGTTCCGCGTCCCGTCCACGTTGCTCGCGGTCTGCTGCGCGTTGCGCTTCGACCAGAAGCTGGTGTCTCCCGCCACATGGAAGACCACATCCGTGCCCTCGGGAATCGCGCGGTCGAGCGATCCTCGGTCGGTGAGTGACCCCTGCGCAAGCACGATGGGAAAGCGCTTCAAGTACGTCAGATTCGACGTCGCACGATGCAGCGCGGTTACCTCCCAACCTTCGCGGACCAGAAGCTTCACTAAGTTG
This sequence comes from Polyangiales bacterium, assembly GCA_049691835.1. Taxonomy (GTDB): domain Bacteria; phylum Myxococcota_A; class Polyangia; order Polyangiales; family Houyiibacteriaceae; genus SG8-38. The sequence continues at coordinate 4,740 of JBAVOF010000389.1, read as the reverse complement.
ACCCCGATGAATCCCGTGCCACCGGTGACGAACGCGGTCTTGGTCATCGCGCCTCTTGTTACTCCGAGGGACGCAGATCGTCAAAGGCGCATAGCCGAATCGACGGCTCGGATGGCTCGTTTTCTCCGCCCGGGTACCAAAACTCGTGACCGAGCTCCTCGTAACGTGCGCGCAAGTGCGCGTCGTAGTGTTCGACCTTCTCATCGTAGGCGCCGCAGCGGCCAGGGACGCACCCGTTGTAGTAGCGGACCACGGTCTGAAGCCAGATAGTGTAGTCGCCATCGTAAGGGCGGACCCGATTGAGCCATGCGATCGCGTCCTGCTCGTCGAAGATCCCCGGAACGTAGTCGGAGCGTTGGACCATCGCGAGCACGAAGTCGACGGCGGCCTCGATGTTTCCGTCGGTTGAGAGGATGCGCATGCCCTCGCGCGCAAGCGTATCGGCATAGGTTCCGGCATCGAACTGAAACATCCCGAGCCCACCTCGTTGTTCGTCACATGGGCCGTCGCCCGCACCAGCAATCACCGGCCCTCCATCGCAATCGTCGGACGGCGGCCCCTCGCACGCCCAGGTAGCGTCGCGCCAGCACTGCGACATGTTGGTCTCCGCACTGGCGATTCCCGCGAACAGCAGTGCATTCGTGATCCCCCGCTCCGCGACGACTGCGCGAATGCGCCCGGAGACCTCCTCTCGCTCAGCGAGTGTCAGCGCGCTGACATGTCCTCGAACCGTCGGCTCGGTGTCGACGCAAGGGTCCCCGCACGCGTGGAGCAACAGGGCACCAAGCGCCAGGCCCCAGGGCAGACCCGCCCGCTCTCGCCAGCTCCATTGCTTTTCATCGGTTCTGGGCACTTCGCCTCCGTCGTGTCGCGTTCCTCCTCCCGAGGTCCGTGATCTGCTTGCTCGCTCAATCCCCGAGATTGAGCAGAACTCCGCGCTCATGTCGACTTTCCTGGCGATACGAGCCGGACAGCCCATTTGCGTGCCTCCACAAGTCGTGGGAGCAACCCGTGCGTTATGCGCTTGGGAGCCGTGAGAGAGTTCCTTTTGCCAGCAAGCCGGGCACAGGATGTCGGTCGCCTGCTCGCATTGTGCGCTTTCATCGGCGTGCTTGTGGGTGCTGGCGCGATCCTATTCGAGCTCGCGGTCGAGCTGGCACGGTTTGCCATACTGGACGCGCTGGGAGGCTATCGGCCAGTCGGATCGGCGGGCGAAGCGAGAACATGGGGAACGACCACGACGCTCTTCAGACCGTGGGTTCTTGCGTTGTTGCCTGCGGCAGGCGGACTGATCGGCGGCCTGCTGATCTACTGGCTTGCGCCAGAGGCCGAAGGCCATGGAACCGACGCTGTCATCGATGCTTATCACCGACGACGCGGGCACATTCGTGGTCGGGTTCCGATCGTCAAGGCTGTCGCTTCGGCGATCACACTGGGCTCTGGAGGTTCTGCAGGGCGCGAGGGTCCGGTGGCTCAGATCGGCGCGGGGATCGCCTCGTCCATCGCAAGGCTATTGAAGTTGAGCACCCGCCAGCGGCGAGTGCTCATGGTTGCAGGGATGGCCGCTGGCATCGGATGCATGTTTCGAGCCCCGCTCGCGGGCGCACTCTTCGCGGCCGAAGTCCTATACAAAGAGATGGATCTCGAATTCGAAGTCATCGTGCCAGGCGCCTTCGCCTCCATCGCGGCCTACAGCGTGTTCACCATGGCGTTCGGGACATCACCGCTTTTCGGCACCGCGGGGTATTCGTTTGCCGATCCCCTCGAGCTCATCGCGTACACGGTTCTTGCGGTGGTTGTGGCGGGAGGCGCCAAAATATACGTGAGCACCTTCTACGGCGTCTACGATCGGTTTGCCAATCTGCGCATTTGGCAACCCTTGAAACCAGCGCTGGGTGGCGTCGGAGTCGGATTGTTCGCATTCTTCCTGCCGGAGGCGCTCGGCACGAGCTACGGCGTAGTTCAGCAGACGCTCGACGGAAGCCTGCCACTGTTGCTCCTGGGAGCGATCGTCGTCGGCAAGATCATCACAACCTCCCTCACCGTCGGCTCCGGTCAAAGCGGTGGCGTCTTCGGCCCTGCCATCGTGATCGGTGCCGCTCTGGGTGGACTGATCGGAGAGATCTCGAATCAGTTCATCGATTGGCACTCTCCGCCGGCGGGCGCGTTTGCCATCGTGGGCATGGCAGGATTTTTCGCTGGTGCGGCAAACACCCCCTTGTCCACCATCATCATGGTGAGCGAGATGGTGGGAAACTATCATCTTCTCGTTCCCACGCTTTGGGTGTCGACTATTTCCTTCGTGCTCGTGAGGCGGTCGACGCTCTACCGCAGTCAGGTGTCCAGACGATCTGATTCCCCGGTGCACCGCGATGAGATGCTGAGCGACATACTCAAGACCATCACCGTGCAGGACGCGCTCGACGACCCTGACCACGAACCGACCGCAGCGGTCAACCTCAAGACACCCCTTCGAAAAATCGTTCGTTTGTTCGACCAGAGCCGCCACGATGTGTTTCCCGTCACCGACGACGACCGTCATCTCATCGGCGTCATCAAGGATTTCGATCTCCGACACGTGCTAGCTGCCGAGACCATCAACGATGCTTTGATCGCGGCCGATCTCATGAAGAGCGCACCATCCCTCACTCCCAACGAAAGCCTCCACTCGGCCATGCACAAGATGGTGGAGAGCAATCAGGATGAGCTCGTCGTGGTCGCGGAAGACGAGCACGACCAGATCATTGGAACGCTGAGCCGCCGAGACTTGATCGCGGCCTACGATCACCGCATTCGCGCGCGATCCACGCTCCCTCCACCGCCGAGACGAGCGAAAAACCCACGCAATTCGACGCAATAGTCGCCAGAATTCCCGGAGCAGAGTGATAGTTGCGCTCGCCTATCTGGCCTTGACCAGAAGCTCGCTGGCATAACTTTCCACCCCGGCGCACGCCCCGAACAAACGCTTGCGTGTCCGCTCGTCGAGCCGCTCCACGTCGAGAATGACGAGGAAATCAATGACGCCGAACTCGCGATCTATCGCCGGCTCACTGCAGACCTTTGCGCCCATATCCAAGTACATATTGAACAGCGGCGGAATCGGAACTTCACGATCCACGAGGGAGCCGGCTCGACACGAACAGCTGGCGGTCGCCTTTGAGACGAACCCGTCGAGCACGCGCCCCTGCCGGGCGAGCTGCAGGTGAAGCTTCAGCCCGACTCCGGGGTCGGTGGCGGGCAACGAACAGCAGCCGAACAGATATCGCAGTCGATTGTAGACTAGGTACTGGGCGATGCCCTTCCACAGGAGGTAAATCACGCGACCGGTGCGATGATCGGATGCGACACAAGCTCGGCCCAGCTCGACGCCCTCTTCGAGGTACCAGGGCGGCAACTTCTCCAGGTGAAACTCCGCTTCCGAGTAGAAGCCCGCCGAACCGGCCATCTGCTTCGTCATCAGCCGGTACGTACCAACGACGCGTCCGGTGACTTCGTGCTCGACCAGCAGATGGTGACAACGCTGGTCGTACTGATCCTCGTCGCGTCCGGTGCTGTAGGAAGCCTGCAGCCCCTCACCGAGCTCGAGGTTGAAAACCTGAAAGCGAAGCCGCTGTGCGGCCTCGACGTCAGCGCAATCGCGCGCGAAGCGCACCTGGTAGGCGCCGCTGCGCAAATGCAACTCGGGAATGTCCCGCGGTTGAACAGGATAGCGCCTTGGTGCTCGTAGGATCGGCTCGAAAGCCGTGGTTTGTGCAGACACATGTCCCCCCTTCAACGGGATCATGCGCCGCCGAGATCACCGATCTGCGAACTCGAGGTGACGATCGAGCGACTGATTTGGGCGCTATGTGAACCAGAGGTCGAGGGCCAGCGAGAGGCACCGTTCGCTGTGATGACCGTCGAGCGCGGCCCAGGACCGGTGTCCAACCGCCGCCCGATGAAGGAAGTCGATCAGGAGCAAGTGTCGTCTAAGTGTCCTGTGAAGCCGGTGCCGCTTGATCGGGTTGAACGACCCGAGCGGGGAGAGCAGCTGCCGGGGGTTCTTCCGAACCCAGGTCCACGATCCCATTTCGAGCGTCATCGGCAAGAACAGGCCCTTGCCATTCGCGCGGGACTGATCGTACAGGTGGTCCCAGAGGTCACCCTCGATGCGGTACGCGTGAGACTGCGGCTCCGTTCGATACACGTGGTGTGGAAGGGTCTGGTTCAGAAGCTCGTAAAGTGCGTAGATCTCTGGAGTGTTGGGAAACGGTTGCGCGTTGCGGGCGTACGGAAACCAGAGCCGGTCTTCGAACCCAAACCCCGAGTGAACATCGAGAGCGATCGACGCGACCGAACAAAGCACGTGTTGCTTCACGAACTCGATCAGCGCCGCGGACTCCGTCTCGAGTTGGCCCTCGCTCCCCATGTACCACGGCAAGAATCGAGAGAACCGCTGCCCGCCCACCAAGAACGATCCCCGGCCGCCGCTGCCGGCGGGGCTGTTTCGCATGAGATCGACGCCGTTGCCATTGCAACGGGTGCCCGCCCGCATGCCGACCGGATTGAGGAGGGGGATCGCTGCCACACGACTGCGACTGAGGGCATCGCGGGTGAGCTCGTCCCAATGGAGACGTTCGGCCAAAGTCGCCAGATACGCTAGCACCACTTGAGTTCCAATCCGCTCCAGCCCATGGACGCCGCCTACCAACAAGAGGCAGGGGGCGGTCTCGTCTTCGCTGCCCATCACCAGCCCATGGA
>JBAVOF010000388.1:0-4720 GCA_049691835.1 Polyangiales bacterium | reverse complement strand
GTGGGTAGAGAGCCTGGCCAATGATCTCTTGGTCGATGCGGCGTTCGTGTTCAAACGCCGCTTGTCGGAGACCGAAACCGAGGTCACCGCCCTCGCGGCCGATGTGGAAGGTCGCCCGGTGGTCATCTACGACGACATGATCCGCACCGGCGGCTCCCTGATCTCCGCAGCGCACTCCTATCGCGAAGCGGGTGCCAGCGAGGTCTTCGCGGTGTGCACGCACGGGGTATTCGCGCAGGAGTCACTCGAGAGGATCCGGGACAGCGGCGCGCTCGAAGGAATCGCCTGCACCAACACCCGCCCACACGTCCAAGCTCTCGCCGACGGCGATTTCCTCCGCGTGTACTCGGTCGCAGACTTGATCTCGCAATTTCTGCTGACGAGCGTTTGACGCCCCGCAAGGCCGACGCTGTCCCTACTGCCCCTGTCCGCCAAGCGTCCGCACGTGCTTGACCAGATAGCCGATCTGCTCCGGCGTCAGCAAGTCTGCGAAGGACGGCATCGTCGGTGGCTTGCCACCTGCGATTGTCCGCGCGATCGCCACGTCGTCGATTCCCTCCTGCCACGCGGCGTCGCTGAAGTTCACCTTGGCGTCGCGACCGCCGTGCCCATCGGTGCCATGGCAGACTGCACAGTTTCGCTGCCAGAGCAGCTCGCCAACCGTCATGTCGGGACGCTCCAGCTGAGGCACGCGACTTGGATCGATTTGCGTCTCGGGGGGTTGCGCATGGTCCTCGGGGGTCCAGACGCGAAGGTTCGCCGGTTCGCTCGAACAGGCCGCCATCAACAGGCAGGCCACCATGATCCTGGTCAACACCCGCCCCCCTGTAGCCTATCCGCCGATGAGGCTCATCCCGACGCGTTCGTGCTCGTGCTCTTCCGGCTCCAAGAAGTGGTGCCCACGATCTTTGCCCGAGAGCGACCAGACCATCGCCCACGCGAGGTCGAGGTCGCTGCCGCCGGCGCGGATGATGTTGCGCAGGCTGATCGCACGACGGGATGCCAAGCACGCCCGAATGTCGCCACGGGCCGTGACCCGGACCCGGTTGCAGGTATCGCAGAACTCGTTGCTGATCGGCGTGATGAAGCCCACCCGGTGACCCGAGCCGTCGCTGGCGGGCATATATCGCGCCGGACCTTGCCCCTCCACGCCGGTGGGCGTCTCCGGGAGTACGATGCCCCCCAGAACCCGCAGAACGTCGGCGGCATCCATTCGCATGTGGCGCGGCAGTTTGGCGCCCTCGCCAAGCGGCATGAGCTCGATGAACCGGGGGGTGACGCCGAGGGACCAAGCGAACTCGACGATGCGGCTCAGCTCGTCGTCGTTGCGGCCTCGAAGCGGCACGGTATTGAGCTTCACCTCCAGCCCGACGTCGAGCGCAGCGTGAATACCAGCTAAGACGCGCGCCAAATCGCCACCGCGCGTGATCTCGGCGAACCGGTCGGCGTCGAGCGTGTCGATCGAGACGTTCACACCGTGAAGCCCCGCATCGCGCAGCGGCCGCGCGAGCTCGGAGAGTCGAGTCGCGTTCGTGGTCATTACGAGCTGCTCGACTTCCGTGCGCCGATCGACGAGCTCGACCAGTCGAACGATGTCCCTGCGCACCAAAGGCTCGCCCCCGGTGAACCGAACGCGGCGAATGCCTGCAGCGGCAAACACCGACACCAAGCGCGCCGCTTCCTCGAACGTGAGCAAGTCGCGTCGGATCGCATGTTCATCTTCGCCACTGGGCGGCATGCAGTAGACGCATGCAAGATCGCAGCGGTCTGTCACGCTCAGGCGAAGGTACGTGTACTGCCGCCCGCGCCCGTCACGCAAAAGCGGAATCGCGTCAAAATCGTCAGGTCGTGCGGGCCACTCTTCGTAGACGGCGGAACGGCTTTGTAGCATGGGCAGACGGAGCACCGGCTGAGTCTAGGGGCCGGTGCGCGGGGGTCAACGGCCGGCGCTCGCTTGACATCAACGGGACGGGGTCACACGCTCTGGCCTTCCACTGAATAACGATTCATTTTCAGGAGCTGGGCCCATGGAATCCAATGGAAAGCGCGTGGCGATCGTAGCGGGTCTGCGCACGCCCTTCGCGAAGCAATGGTCAGCATATCGAGAGGTCAGCGCTCTCGACCTCGCGAACATCGTGGTCGCGGAATTGCTTCAGCGGGTCGACCTCGATCCGAAAGAAATCCAACAAGTCGTGTACGGCCAAGTCGTTCCCTCGGTGGAGGCGCCGAACATCGCCCGGGAGATCGTCCTGGCGACGGGAATGCCAAAGAGCATCGAGGCCTATAGCGTGTCGCGAGCATGTGCGACGAGCTATCAGTCCGCCGTGAACGTCGCCGAGGCGATCATGGCCGGCGCCATCGACACCGGCCTCGCCGGAGGCGCGGACAGTGCAAGCAACGTGCCGATTACCGTTTCGAAGCGGCTCGCCGAGGCCCTCATTGCAGCAACGAAGGCGCGAAGTCTCGGCGAGCGCATGCAAGCCTTTGCAGGTCTTCGCCCGCGGGATCTCGCTCCGGTGCCACCGGCCATCAAGGAGTTTTCCACCGGTCTCTCCATGGGTGAGAGCGCCGAAAAGATGGCGAAGGAAAATCACATCAGCCGGGAGGCCCAAGACGAATTCGCACACCGAAGCCACACGCTCGCGGCCAAGGCCTGGGCTGAGGGCAAGCTCGATGACGAAGTGATGGAGGTCTTCGTTCCCAATCGCTTCAAAGGCTCGATTCGCGAAGACAACCTAGTTCGCAAAGACACCACCCTCGAGAAGTACAGTCAGCTCAAGCCGGCCTTCGACCGCAAGCACGGCACGGTGACTGCGGCCAACAGCTCGCCACTCACCGACGGCGCCAGCGCGCTGCTCCTCATGCGAGAGGACAAGGCCAAAGCGCTCGGCTTCGATGTGCTCGGCTTCATTCGGAGCTACGCTTTTGCCGCTCTCGACCCGGCGGGCCAACTTCTGATGGGCCCCTCATACGCGTCGCCGCTCGCGCTGGACCGCGCTGGGGTGAAGGTGGCGGACCTCGATCTGATCGACATGCATGAAGCGTTTGCCGCGCAAATCCTTTCGAATACGCAGGCGTTCGAGTCCGTGGACTGGGCGAAGAAGCACCTGGGCCGCTCCGAGAAGATCGGCGATATCGATTGGGACAAGTTCAACGTGACCGGCGGTTCCATTTCGATCGGACACCCATTCGCCGCAACCGGCGCGCGTCAGATCACGCAGACCCTGCGCGAGCTGAAGCGGCGGGGCGGTAACCTGGCCCTTTGCACTGCCTGCGCAGCAGGCGGCTTGGGCGCAGCCATGGTCTTGGAGGCACAGTGATGGCGCACGAAGGTTTCACCATCGAAAAGCGAGACGACGGCGTTGCCATCGTTCGCATGGATATCCCTGGCGAACCCATGAACACGCTGAGGAGCGACTTCGTTGATACGTTCATGCAGGTGTTGAGCTCGGTCGAAAACGACGCCGACGTCAAGGCGGTCGTGCTCACCTCGGGCAAGAAGGACAGCTTCATCGCGGGCGCCGACATCACGATGCTCGAAAGCGTGAGCTCCGCCGAAGAAGGCGAGCGCATTTCGCGCGAAGGCCACAAGGCGATGAACCGCATCGAGAGCTGTCCCAAGCCCGTCGTCGCGGCCATCCATGGCGTTGCACTTGGCGGTGGACTCGAAGTCGCCCTGGCTTGTCACGCGCGTGTCGCAAGCGACAGCAAGAAAACCAAGCTCGGTCTTCCCGAGTCACAACTGGGCCTGCTTCCCGGCGCCGGCGGCACACAGCGGCTTCCACGGCTCATCGGCGTTCGGCCAGCGCTCGATATGATGCTGACTGGCAAGCAGATCGATGCAAAAAAGGCACTCAAGCTCGGCCTTGTCGATGAGGTCGTTCCACCGTCGATTCTCCTAGAGACTGCGGCGGAGCTCGCACTATCCCGCGTCAATCGCGTTCCCAAGCGCGAAAGCTTGATCGATCAACTCAGAGACAAGGATGCGATCACCGAGCTCGCGCTCGCGAAGAATCCCATCGGCCGGAAGATCCTCTTCGACCAGGCACGCAAACAACTTCACAAGCAGACCCGCGGCAACTACCCGGCCCAGGATCTGATCATCGAGGTCGTGAAAACGGGCCTCGAAGATGGCTTCGAGGTGGGATTGAAGGCCGAGGCGCGCGGCTTCGGGCGCCTACTCACGACACCGGAAGCGGCCAATCTCATGAGCATCTTCTTCGCGACGACCGCGTTGAAAAAGGACACGGGCGTCGACGACCCCAGCGTGAAGCCGCGGGAGATCAGGAAGGTCGGGATGCTCGGCGCGGGGCTCATGGGCGCCGGGATCGCTTACGTCACTACTTCCGTCGCCAAGATTCCCGTGCGTCTCAAAGACAGAGACGCCGACGGGGTGATGGCCGGTCTCCGTTACATTCGCGGCATCATCGACGGGCGTGTGAAGCGCAAGCGGCTCAGTGAACAAGAGGCGAATGCGCTCATGCTGCAGACCACTGGCACGACGACCTACGAGGGCTTTCACGATGCCGACGTGGTGATCGAGGCGGTCTTCGAGGATCTATCCTTGAAGGCGAAGATGGTTCGAGACATCGAGGAAGTCGGCCGAGACGACGTGATCTTCGCGTCGAACACGTCGTCGCTGCCCATCACGAAGATCGCTGCGGCCAGCAAGCACCCGGAGACCGTCATCGGGATGCACTACTTCTCGCCGGTCCACAAG
>JBAVOF010000387.1:0-10473 GCA_049691835.1 Polyangiales bacterium | reverse complement strand
CTGTTAGCCGACGGGCGACCACTCGAAGCGATCGATCTTCTACGGCGACTCCCCGAGCCAGGCTTGGAAGGGCAACGACTGCTCGCCGAGGCCTATCTTCGCGCCGACGATCCACAGTCCGCTTCCGAGGCGGTTGCGTCACTACTGCATCGAGGCGACGTACCGGGCCCCGTGCTGCGCACAGCCGCTTCGGCATACGTCGCGACGGGTGACGATGCGGAGTTGGCGCGGGTCATTTCCCGCCTGCGGGGACAGACGGGGGGCAAGGCGCTGAGCCTGGCGGAGGTCGAGATGTTCCTCGGCAAGCTCTATGAGTCACAGCGGCGATACGCTCTCGCACTGAAGGCTTACGAGGACTCGAATCGCGCTCACGAATCACGAGAAGCCTTGGAGGCCGTCGCGAGGGTCGCGGAAGCGATGGGAAACCGAGAACGTGCGTTGCTCACCTACAAGCGCCTATGTCGCTTCGACGGTGGAAAAGGAAGGGCCTGCGCGTCCGTTGAGCAGCTTGCAAAGCCCGCGGGCGATTGGCGCTAGGGCCGTCGCGCTTGACGCGGCCACAGCGATGGGAAACCCTGAGGGGCGGGGCAGTGAGACATCTAACAACCAACAATGAGCTAGGCGGCGCGACAGCCGAAGCGGGGTCGCTGCTTCCGAAGGCCCTTCGCGACTCAGTCGTTCGATATCGTTGGTGGATTCTGGTCACTACGCTCGCGGTGACGACCATCGTGGCCCTGTGGACCCTTCGACTACCGAAGGTCTACCAAGCGATGGTCACGCTGGAGTACGACCCGAACCCGTCCTCTCCTCTGGGCAGCTCCATCGAGGACGTAGGTGGGCAGGTTTCTCATTTCCTCATGTCACGGGAGTTCTTCGAAACGCAGAACTTGATCATTCAAAGCCGCGCGGTCGCAGAGCGCGTCGTCGAGCGTCTCGGGCTCGCGGACGATCCGAGTTTCTTCGGTCAGGGGGACGACCCGGATTGGACTCCAGTTCCGAAAGAAGTCGCGGCTCAGCGCCTGCAGAGCAAGCTCACGGTCGACCCCATCGAAGAAACCCGGCTGGTACAACTGAAGGTGCGCGACAACGACCCCGAGCGTGCGGCGGTGCTCGCGAACATGGTGGCCGATGCGTACATCGACAAGACCATGGAGGACCGGCTGAGCTCCACGGCAGCGGCGGCGGAGTGGCTCGCAAAGCAACTCGATGCGACCCGACAGCATCTGAACGAATCCGAGCACGCGCTTCATGAATTCAAGAAGGAGCACAACGTCCTCTCCGTGTCGGTTGAAAATCGTCAGAACCTCCTGGCCGAGGAGATCCGCGAGTATAACGAGCGGCTCACTGGCACGCGGGCGCGGCGCATCGAGGTGCAGGCGCGGCTCGACCGATTGAGGAGCGCACGCCAGAACCCCGAAGCCGTTCAGGGGGAAGCCAAGGGCGAAGACAGCGAGCTCGATGCGCTTCGAACGGAGCTCCGCACGAAGCTGGCCGAACGCGCATCGCTATCGGTACGATACGGTGATGCGCATCCCGCGATGCTCGAGCTCGACGGAGAAATCGCGGCGATCCGAAAATCGATCGACGAGGAAGTCAACGCACGGATCGCCGTCGCAGAGGGCGATCTTGCCGAGGTCCAAGCGATCGAAGCGGGGCTCAGCAAGGTGCAGGATCAGGCTCAAAAAGCGGGCTTGGAGCTCAACCTCCGCGAAATCGAATACTCGACGCTGAACCGGCAGCGAGAGAGCAGCTCGAAGCTCTACGACCTGCTGCTGCAACGCACCACGGAGACCGACCTGACCGGCTTGTTGCGAACCACCCACGTCCGCGTCGTGGACCGCGCGCTCGTTCCGAAAGCTGCGATCTCGCCCATGGTGGGGGTCAACATCCTCGGTGGCGCCTTTGGAGGCCTGTTGCTGGGACTTGCGATCGCGGTGGTCCTGCAGCAGATGGACCGGCGCATCCAGGATGTGCCGGACGTGGAGCGCCTTGGTCTCACCATCCTCGGCGTGTTCCCTCGGGTCGGTGATGTCGGCCCGAACGCTTCGAACTTCTACCCGAGCCGTGGCAAGCGGAAACGAGTCGTCGAGGTCGAAAGCGTCGACCAGATCGTGCATACACACCCGATGTCGATGGCGGCCGAGTCGTGCCGCACCGTGCGCACCAATTTGATGTTCATGGCCGCCGAGTCGCCCAAGAAGACGATGGTGGTCACCAGCGCGAACCCGAAAGACGGAAAGACTACGATCGCCACCAACATTGCCATCGCTTTGGCCCAGAGTGGACAGCGCGTCCTTCTCATCGACGCTGATCTGCGCCGCCCTCGCATTCACAGTGCGTTCCGCATCGAGAACCACACCGGACTGACCAATGCGCTCGTCGGTGAGCGCACCCTGTCTCAGGTCATCCGTGACGTGGGCATCGACAAGCTGTCGGTGGTGACCTGCGGCCCCGTGCCCCCAAATCCGGCGGAGCTCTTGCACACCAAGCAGTTCGCGCGCCTCCTGGACGAAGCGTCATCGCAATTCGATCGGGTGATCCTCGACAGCCCTCCGCTCCGAGCGGTCACCGACGCCGCGATCCTCGCGCCGCAGTGCGGCGGAACCCTGCTCGTCGTGCGTGCTCGGGCCACGACCAGAGATGCGGTGATCGCCGCGATCCGCAGCCTTCGCGACGTGGGCGCCCATGTCCTCGGGGGAGTGCTCAACGACGTCGATGGGGCGCGCAGTGGGCAGGGCTACCTGGACGGCGGCTACTACCACTACTATCGAAACGAAGAATACGGGCGAGACCCCGGCACCGATCATCACAACCAGTCGGCTGCCTGAAACGGCGTTTCGCTCAGGAGAGCTCTTGCTTGGCTCGCTCGAAGCGGGCTCGACGTGCCCTGAACGCCACGTCGAGAAGGGGTCGATCTCGCGACCAACGCTTCCGCTCTTCGTCAGGCGCAGCCTCCCATACCTGTGCCAGCTCCGCACCATCTACCAAGCCGACGATTCGCTGATGGATGCCCTGCAAAACCAAATGGGCCCGCGGGTCTAGCGGTGGCACGCTGCGAAGCCAGTCGAGCGCGACCAATGCAGCGCTCAGGTCTGCCAGGAGGAGCACGGACCCCCTGGCCCGGCGCGTCACCCCGATGAGATAACCGATCGCGGCGCCGAGAACGTGGATGTCTTCGATGGTGCGAAATGGTTTGACGTACTGAGTGAACCCGTCGCCAGGCAGACGTTCCGTCTCGCGGACTTCGACCTGACGCAGCTCGACGCGCGCGTGGGGAATCTCCGGAGCGAAGGGCGTTGGCGGCAGCGTCTGAAGGTCGACGCCCGCGCGCCCAGCCGGTATCCGAACCAAGGCCAGATCAGGCCGGCCGTCGGGCTTGCTGCCCACCTTCGCGGCCACGAGCAAGGTCTTGGCCAAGTTTCCGAACGTGACGAACGTCTTGCTCCCGTTGAGCGCGTATCCGTTCTGCACTGCTTCAAGCGTCGTCTTCATGGCACGCGGATGCGCTCCGTCGTCTTCGGTGACGCACAGCGCGCACGGAAGCTCAGTTCCTGGCGACAGATGCTGCAGAGCTGCGGGGTATCCCACCGCAAACGCGAACCCCAAGCGGTCGACGCGCGATCCCACCAAGACCGCTGCAGTGAACGGCTCCGCCCCGACATCGCGCACGGCTTGGTACTGGTTCCAAACCCGCTCGAGCTCGCCTTCGGGCTCGCGGCAGGCGTCCGCCCGTAGGACATCGAGCAACTCCGGCCCCGTGTCTTTCACGGCCGGAAGGTAGCATCATCTCGTTGACGAGGAGCGGAAAGACCGGGATAACTGATCTTCTCGGATGAGGCGGGGCGCGCTTCGCTCGGTCCGAGACGAGCACCAAATTGGAGGAAAGAGAACCCATGTCAAAGCTCAAGGGCAGCAAGACCCACGAAAACCTCAAGGCAGCCTTTGCGGGCGAGTCTCAAGCGAACCGCCGCTACCTGTACTTCGCCAAGGTTGCCGACGTCGAAGGGTACCCCGAGGTCGCGGGCAACTTCCGAGAGACCGCCGAAGGGGAAACCGGCCATGCGCACGGACACCTCGACTACCTGAAGAAGGTCGGCGATCCGGCCACGGATCTGCCGATCGGAGACACAGCGCTCAATCTCGCGGCCGCGGTTGCGGGCGAAACCCACGAGTACACCGACATGTACCCGGGATTCGCGAAAACCGCCCGACAGGAGGGTTTCGGCGAGATCGCCGATTGGTTCGAGACCTTGGCCAAGGCTGAGAAGTCCCATGCGGGACGATTCCAGTCGCTTCTCGACGACCTCTCCTAATCGGAGCAAACACGGCGCGTGAGCGAAGAAGCCAAGAGGAAGATCTCATACCAGCCCACGAACGGATTGAGTTACGATCCGTCCGAGGCGAAGTACTGGGACGAAGACGCGCTCGATGCGGAAATCGGGCGCGTCTTCGAGGTCTGCCATGGCTGCCGCATGTGCTTCAAGTACTGTGACTCGTTTCCCATCATGTTCTCTGCGATCGATGAGAAACACGACGGGGACGTTTGGAGGCTCACGACCCTCGACAAGCAGCGCGTCATGGATGCTTGCTATCAGTGCAAGCTCTGTGAGGTGCAATGCCCATACACACCCCGTGACGGTCATGAATTTCAACTGGATTTTCCGAAGCTCGTACACCGTTACGACGCGATCCGGCACCGCAAGCGCGAGCAACCGCACAAGCTTCGCTTGAAGCTCCTCGAAGACCCCGACCGCGCCAGCGCGATGGCCCGAGCAAGCCTCGGAATCGCGAATGTGATGAACCGAGTTGCGATCCACCGATGGTTCATGGAGAAGCTAGTCGGAATCGACCGTCGGAAGCTTCTGCCCGACTTCGCGCAGACCACGTTCGAGGCCTGGGCTTTGCGCGCGGGGTTGATGGAAAAAGGCGTCGGTGGCGATGCCGTGATCTTTCAGACCTGTTACGTGCAGAACAACGAGCCACAGATCGGAATGGACACGATCGAGGTTTTCGAGAGGAACGGAGTCGACGTCCGCTGCGAGAAGGGCCTGGAATGCTGCGGAATGCCCGCCTGGGAAGGTGGCAACCTCGAGCTGCTGCGCAAGAAGGCTCATGCGAATCTGGATCGCCTCCTGCCGCACGTGGAGGCCGGCGCAAAGGTGATCGCGCTCAACCCGACCTGCTCCATGATGCTCCGCCGTGAGTATCCCGAGCTGCTCGAGGGGGAGGACCGTGCGCGTGCCGAGAAGCTCGCCGAGGCGGTGGCGGACCCGAGCGAATTCCTCTGGTCGATTCGAGAAGAGGAGCGCTTCAACACCGAGTTCAAGAGCACGCCGGGAAGCGCAGTCGCCTATCACGCGCCGTGCCATCTGCGCACGCAGGGCGTGGGCTTCAAAGGGCGCGATCTGCTTCGCAAGATTCCGGGGGTCACCCCCGCAACCGTGATGGAATGCTGCGGTCACGATGGAACGCACGCGATGACGATCGAGGGTTTTGAATATTCGATTCGGGTCGGACAGAAGGCGTTCGATGCCATGAAGAACGCGGACGCGGAGATCTGGGCAACCGATTGCCCTCTTGCGGCGATCCAGTTTCAGCAGCACGCCGGCGTGAAGCCCATGCATCCGATGTCGATCTTGGCCCGGGCGTATCGCGACGATGGCTTTGACTCACCCATAGCGTTACCCTCCGGTAAGACACCCGAAGGAGGCCAGAAGTGAGGCCGGTCAAGCGCTCGGAGTTACTCGATTTCGTCACCTACGGTGAGCAACGGGAAGCGCTTCGCGACTCCGCTCTCCGCGCGAAGTCGGTGCGACGTATCCTCGTCGGTGAACACTTCACGTTTCTTTTCGAGAACCGTGAGACCATCCGGTACCAGGTTCAGGAAATGATGCGCATCGAACGCATCGTCAAAGAAGACGACATTCAGCACGAGCTCGATACCTACAACCAGCTCATCCATCCAGCGGGCGCAGTGGGCTGTACCCTGCTGATCGGAATCGACGACGAGGCGGAACGAGACCGGAAGCTGCGGGAATGGACGGGCCTCAACGAACACATCTACGCCTTGCTCCCCGACGGCACGCGCGTGCGGCCGACCTGGGATCCTCGCCAGGTGGGCGATTCGCGGCTCTCGTCGGTGCAGTATCTCTGTTTCGCCCTCGGCTCGGATGCACCCACCGCGATCGGAATCGAAATGGCTGGGATCGAAGCTGAAACCGAGCTGTCCCGCCCGCAGCGAGCGGCGCTGGCGGACGACTTGGGCGACGACCCGGGCACCGATTAGGCCCCTTGCGACGGAATATCGAAACCCTCTCGGGTGTAGTTGTCGAAGGGGCCAAGCGGCCTTACGTTCCGGTCCTAGGAGTACGTGAATGCTGAGAATTCTGCTGTTTCTGGCGACGAATATCGCCGTCCTATTCATGGCGGCCATCGCAATGGCGGTGCTCACCGCCCTGGGGGTCATCCCCCCGGACGCTCCGTACGTCGCGATGCTGATTTGGTGTGCACTGTTTGGCTTCGGAGGCTCGATCTTCTCGCTTGCCATCTCCAAGTGGGTCGCGAAGAAGTCCACCGGCGCACACGTGATCGAGACACCCTCGAACGAGATCGAGCGATGGCTGGTGAGCACGGTTCAGCGTCAAGCGGAGCGGGCAGGCATCGGGATGCCCGAGGTAGCGGTCTTCGATTCACCCGATCCGAACGCATTCGCCACCGGAATGTTTCGTAACAACGCGCTCGTGGCCGTCAGCACCGGGTTGTTGCGCCTGATGAACAAGGAAGAGGTCGAAGCGGTGCTAGGTCACGAGATCTCACACGTAGCCAACGGCGACATGGTGACGCTCACTCTCATCCAGGGCGTCCTCAACACGTTCGTCCTTTTCATTTCACGGATCATCGCCAGCCAGTTCGATCGCGGCCGATTCCTAATCTACATGGCGCTTCAGATGGCCTTTGGCATCCTCGCGAGCATCATCGTGGCTTGGTTCTCGCGGCGCCGGGAGTTCCGTGCGGACGCGGGCGGCGCAGAGCTTGAAAGCTCCGCCGCGATGGCTTCCGCACTCAATCGACTGCGGGCCATGAGAGACGCCCCATCGCAGCTGCCAGATGCCCTGACCGCGTTCGGCATCCGTGGCGAAGGAATGCTCAAGCTGATGGCTACCCATCCTCCCCTTGAAGAGCGGATCGCCAGGCTTCAATCACGCTAACTGATGACTCGTTGGATCCCGTCTTGCCAGACGGTCCCAGGTTCGGTAGGACATTCCTCATGGGAGGGCGGAGTTTACTCTGCTGGATGACGATCGTTGGCGCCGCGCTCCTAGGGTGCGAGAAGGCTGAGCCACGGGTTGAGCAGATCGAGATCGCCGCTGCGCATCGGTCGTGCGGACCGGGCGAGGCCTGCGGGGTCGTCGAAACCAGCTGCCTCTCGCAGGGCTGCGAGTGCGGTGTCGCGATCAACGCAGCACATGTGCTTCATTACCAAGAGCTGCTCGCGGAATGTCGCGGACAGAACGAGCTTGCCACCTGTGACTTCGAATGCCCCACGCGATTCGGCAAGTGCTTCGAAGGCGCTTGCGTTCTTACCAACGAGCCCCCTGAGCTCTTTCGGCGCGGCAAGAGCATGCAGGCGATTTGCGAGAGCTCGCGAGGAACCTACGTCGGCTGTGCGGAGTGCCCGCCGAACGAGCCCTGCAAGTCCTGCGTGCCGTGCGAGTGCCCATCGAGCCACCGCTGGACCAGGAAAGGCTGTCGAGCGGTCGTGCGGACCGAGCCGCGAGACATCGAAATCGAGGTACGCCCGTCCGTGCTCACCGTGAAGGACAAGCTCAAAACGCGAGTCCACAACCACTCGAAGCACACAATCTGGCTGAAGACGCTCTGTGGTACGCCGTTCTATCGCGTGCGCAAGAAGGAAGACGCTTGGGACAAGGGCTACGAGCCCTTCGCCGAAGGCAAGTGTCGGGAAGGCTCGATGGAGCTCGCCCCAGGCGCGAGCCGCCCCTTCGTCGTCGGAAACCTAGCGAAGCTCAAGGAGGCCAGCGGAGCAGCCGCGACTCCCGGAACATACCGTTTCGAATTGAGATACACCGACGAGAACGAGCGCTTTCATCACAGCGCCCTCGTCTACTCCGCCGAGTTCGACCTGGTGGCTAGGCTCTCACGCAAGTGACGGGCGAAATCGGCGCGCTCCGGAAGCGTCTGCTCAGTCGCCGGCGACTTCGAGGAAGCAGATGCTGAACCAGTTGCAATCGTCGCTCCAGTGCTTGGTCAGGCGAAAGCCCGCAGAGCGCGCCATCGCCTCGAACTGGGGCAGATCGTACTTGTGGGAGTGCTCTGTAACGATGTGCTCACCTGCGGACAGCTCGATGCGTGTATTTCCGACATGAACCGACTGCTCGGTCTCGCTGATCAGCCGCATCTCGATTCTACCGTCGGCTTCCAAGTAGGGAGCATGATGACGGAACTTGCGAAGATCGAAGTCGGCACCGTCTTGATTGAGTCTGCGCAAAATGTTCAGGTTGAACGCGGCCGTGACTCCCAGCGCGTCGTTGTATGCATCCTCGATGATGCTTGGATCCTTCTTCCGGTCGATCCCGACCAGCAGGCCACCGTCCGGCCCAACGAGCTCCGCTACGCGCCGCAGAAACGCCACGGCTTCCTCGTGGGCGAAGTTGCCGATCGTGCTCCCAGGAAAGAAAGCGACCGTCCGAGAGCTAGGACGGCGTGGGCGCGGTAGCCGGAGCGCTTGAGTGTAATCGGCACAGACCGCGATTACCTCCATGTCGCCGTAGCGTTCCGCGAGTCGGTAGGCAGACATCTCGAGTGCATCCCGGCTGATGTCGATCAGCACGCAACCGCTGGGGTCGGCCAAAGCATCCAGAAGTCTCCTGGTCTTCAGACCCATCCCCGAGCCGAATTCGACGAGAGTGGCGTGGGGACCGATGCATTCGGCTATCTGGTGAATCGCTCGGTTCATGACGCCGAGCTCGGTCCGGGTCGGGTAGTACTCGGGCAGCTCGGTGATTGCTTCAAACAAACGCGCCCCCAACGCATCGTAGAAGTACTTACACGGGAGTTGCTTTTGCGGGCGCCGCAGACCTTCGGTCGCCTCCGCCCGCAGGTCACCAGCATTAGGGTGAAGATCGACGAGGCGAACCCGCTCTTCACTGGTCCGTGGATCGAATGCAATCATCGGTTCAACCTCCGTTCCGCGCGAGCCGAATGCCGCTGAACTGCCAACGCGCATCCGGTGGGAAGAAATTCCGGTAGCTGCGACGCGCGTGGCCCGCGGGCGTCGCGCAACTACTGCCCCGCAGAACATACTGGCCACACATGAATTTGCCGTTGTACTCGCCGAGCGCGCCGGTAGCTGGCTGATATCCTGGGTACGCCGAGTAGCTCGAGCTCGTCCACTGCCAAGCCGCGCCGTATGGGCTCGGAACGCCCGGGTGCAATGAGGGGTCGCGCGCCGACAGTGGCGTCCGTTCCGGTTCGTTGGTCGCAGCTTCCCACTCCTGCTCCGTCGGCAATCGTGCGCCGGCCCAGCGGGCATAGGCGTCGGCTTCGTAGTAGCTCACGTGGACCACTGGCTCGTGGTCTCGGAGTCGATGGCGACCATACAGCGTAAACGAGCTCCAGCCGTTCGCATCGCTGCGCCAGTAGTGCGGAGCACCCCAACCACGAGCGTGCACGGCATTCCAGCCATCGCTCAACCAGAGCTCCGGTCGGGTGTAACCGTCATCCTCGATGAATGCCATGTACTCGCTGTTGGTTACGAGACGCTCGGCGATTTGAAACGGGTGGACCAGGACGGCGTGAACCGGAGCCTCGTTGTCGAAGTGGAACTCGCTCGAATCACTGCCAATGCGCACGATACCGCCCTGATGATCAGTCCAATGCATCTTTGGGGCCGGAGCCGTGTCATCGACTTTGGCGCCACGATGAGCGTAGGCGGGCTCCAGCGGATTGCACGAGAAGAGGTGCTTCACGTCGGTCAGGAGTAATTCTTGGTGTTGTTGTTCGTGATGCAGGCCGACTTCGACGCGGCGAAGGAGCTCGTCGCTGGGCTCTCCGCCAAGCAAATCGAGCACCGCGGCATCCACGTGTTGACGATATGCGCCAACGTCGTCGGCGCTTGGCCTGCTCAGCAGCCCGCGTGACGAGCGATGGTATTGAGCGCCGACAGTGTTGTAGTAGCTGTTGAACAAGAAAGCGTAAGGCCTTGGCGACAAGCCTTCGATGCCCGCTGGCCTCAAGACGAAGGTTTCGAAGAACCAGGTCGTATGGGCTCGATGCCACTTCGTCGGGCTGGCGTCTGCCATACTCTGAACGCACTGGTCCTCGGCGGAGAGCGGCGCGGCGAGAGCTCCCGTATTCGCGCGCACCCGGCTGAAATCGCTGGCGAGTCGATCGTGCGCCATGTGACCTTTCATAGGTACCGCCTAGAACGGGTCAAGAGCGTTCGTGTTACCC
>JBAVOF010000386.1:0-6910 GCA_049691835.1 Polyangiales bacterium | reverse complement strand
ACGAACACCAGGGCCACGCGTTCGCCCCCGGTTTGGGGCTTCTCGGTCTCGCCGCTCAGCAAGCTCAAGAACTGGCCGAGGGTGAGCTCCTCGTGCTTTGGCATCATACGGGTGCGGCGAATTGTTTCGACGCCCGCAGCCTTCTTGATTTCCTCCCGAGACTCCCGAAGGAAGGCCACCGAATCGACGAGACGCGACTCGGCAGCCGCCGAGGAAGTGTATGGGCCGCCATCGATCAGAGCCTTGGCTTTGTCGACATCCCCAGCGGTTCGGGACTTGGTGGCCTCGACCAACGCGCCGTAGAGGTCGTCGAGAATCGCGTCCATCGACGCTTTGGCTTCAGCGGGCATGTCGTCGCGGATGAACATGTCACCAGCGCCCTTGTACCGGCCCATGTGGATGATCTCGGCTTCAACGCCGACCTTCTCCAGGAACGACCTGGCGTAGATCATCACCGCGGCCGGACCGATCAGGTCGAGCGTACCCGCCGGTGACATACTGATCCGATCGCAGGCAGACGCGAGCAAGATATACCCGACGTTGTCGACAGCCTCGAAGTAACAATGGACGGGCCGCTTCTCGGCTCGGAAGCCCCCCAGCGCTTCGACGAGATCTCCAACGCTACCCCAGCTGCCTTGCAGCGGGCCAACCCGCACGAAAAGGCCTTTGACATTCGTGTCGTCCGTCGCCTCCCAGATGCGCACGAGCGCGTCGTGAAGCGTGGGTTGCGGACGGGAAAAGGGATCGTGCTCGGCGCCGTCGGGAAGCGCTTGCAGCAATCGAAGCTCGCGGACGACGGGCTCGTCCGGAGCATCCTCCTCGCCTCGGCAAGAGGTGGTGGACAGCAATGCGAGAGTCGCGAGGGTCATGAGCGTCGAACGACGCTTGTTCTGGTTCATGGTGCTGCGGGTTCTGCTTCCTGCGCGCTTGCTTCGGTAGAGGAAGGCTCAGGCTCGGGCGGAAGCTTTGCGCGGGGTTCCAAGGTCTTGATCGCTAACCTCGCGGCGGTCGCATGAGTGCCCGAGGGACGCCGTTTGATATAAGTGTAGTATGCGGAGACGGCTTCTTCATTCCGTCCGAGCCGCTCGTAGGTTTTTCCCAGGTTGAAATAGCCGTCCGGATGCCCCCGTTGGGCCGCCACCCGAAAATAACGCAGCGCCGACTCATAGTCCTCGATGCGCATCGATACCCATCCAAGCCCATCCATGGCCTGGGCCGAGCCCGGACGGGCTTCCAGCGCGGCACCGAAAAACGCGCGAGCGCGGGTATAGTTGCCCCCCGCTAGCTCGGCGCGCCCTTCGCGCATGTACCATTCATAGTCGCGCACCGGTGGTCGTCCGTCGACGAACGCATCGTCTCCCGCCGCCTTGGCCAGCTGATCGTACTCGTCGTAGGATGGCTTCCTCGGTGCCGCGCGTTTTTGTGGAGGGCTTCGCCTCTTCGGAGCAGGTTTTTCGACCGCCCTGGGTTTGGATGCTGAGGCACGCTTCTCCAAGGGTGCTGGCGCTGCCTCCGGCGCCGGCTCTGGTACCGTCGCTGCCTCTGGCGCCGTCGCTGCTGCCTCCGGCGTCGTCGCTGCTGCCTCCGGCGTCGTCGCTGCTGCCTCCGGCGTCGTCGCTGCCTCTGGCGCCGGCTCTAGCACGGCCTCTGTCCCGGCGTCTGCCCCCGCCCCGGCGTCCAGCGCGACCTCCGGACTGGTGAGCGCTGCCAGAAGCTCCTTGGCGACGGGATGATCGGGGTGATCGGCGAGGATGGTCTCGAGCGATACGCGCGCGCCCGCGTCATCCCCGGAAGCGCGCTCGGCCCGGGCCAGGAGCAGGAGATACGGGATCCCCTGAGGCGCGAGCTCAACAGCCTGCTTCGCACTGCGAAGCCCGTGCTCCAAGCCACCGCCTGCTTCGGCAGCGCTGAGCCGCGAGTCGATACGATACAGCTCCGCAGTCCTGCTGAACGACATCGCCCGTGCCTGGTCCAAGACCTTGCGGGCCTCGACATATTGGCTCGCCAGCCGGAGCGCGTCTGCCTCGGCGAGAAGCGCACTGACGTCCTGGGACGCGATCTCCACGGCACTGCGCGCAAAAGTGAGCGCCGCTGCAGAGAGAGCCTCGGTGCTCTCGGCCGTGGCTCCCGCATCGATCTGCGCTTGAGCGGATAGAGCATACGCGTTGGAAAGCTTCGCCAGGATTTCAGGGTCGCGGTCGCCGCCCGCTTCGACGGAGTGCCGGTAGGCCTCGATGGCGTTCGCGTAGGCTCGCGGATGTCCCTCGGCGAGACCCGCGTCGCCTTCGGCCACCCCCGCCGCAATTTGTGCCGAGTCACTGCCGAGACCGAGAAGCTTGGCCACGCGAGCCCACTGGCTGCCGATCAACGCTAGCCCCCCGATCACCACGAGCAGAACGAGCCAACGCACCGATGACCGGCCGTGCTCCGGGAGGTCCGGGATATCCTGATCGTCGTCGTAGTAGGGCGGCGGCGGCGCGCTCAATCTTGCGCTCGCGCCTCCCGAGCGCCTAGGCCGTTCCTCGAACTCCGCGTCCTCGATTTCTGAAGACGACGGCCAGGAAGGAAGGACGTCGGGCGGCACCGTGTCACTGGAGTAAGGCGATTCGTACACCGAAGTGGTCTCGGGCGCCGACGCGGGCTTTGACGCTGACTCTGGCACGGACGCTGGCGCTGGGCCTGACGCCCACACCGACCCTGGGCGCGAGGCTGAGGTGGGCCTTGCCGCGGTCCTTGCGACTGCCTCTTCATCGGACGCGCGCTCCGCGGGGATGACCCTCTGCACGGGCGGCACGCCGAGAAGCGTGGGCTGCCGCGGGCGTCGGCCCGGGGGCGCGCTCGAGCTCGTCTGCGAGGTCACGTTAGGGGAGGCAGGTGATGGAGGTACCGGCGAGCGAATTCCTCGGACGGGCACCTGGAAGCCCGCCGCTTGAAAGAAGGTCTCCAGCTCCGGAATCGAGCCGAGCGACTTCCATCCCTCGTCGCCCTTGGCGATCTCGTTGTCTGGGGTCAGCTCCCCGGCGCTGATGCGCCTTTGCAGTTCGCGCAGTGTATCGATGACGTCGATCGAGCCGTCCTGCAGCTTCAGGCGCCAATTGTTGCTGCTCGAGTCGGCCTCGGTTCGCGCCGCCGCGTAGACCTTGAAGACGTATCCGCAGTTCGTGCACTTCACGCTGGTCCCCCGTCCGGAAAGCAGCGTCTCGTCAAACTCGTATTCGGTGCCACACCGTTCGCAGGTAACGTCCATCAGTCGAGAAGCCCCCCAAGGCTAGTGCGTGTGTGCGGTTGCTCTCCGCGGTCGATCGTTGCTAGGAGAGGCTCTCCGATGCGTCGGGACCTGGCTGCAATCATCGATCATACCCTCTTGCGACCCGATGCGGTCCGCTCGGACTTCGTCCGCCTGTGCAACGAAGCGGCTCAGTACGGCTTTGCAAGCGTCTGTGTCAACTCGGCCCACGTGGGGCTTTGTACCTCACTGCTGGCGGACTGCCAGCTCCCCGTCGCCGCTACCGTGGGCTTTCCGCTCGGCGCCAGCAACTCCCACGCAAAGGCCGCCGAGACCAGCCAGGCAGTGCATGACGGCGCCTCCGAAATAGACGTGGTATGCCGGATCGACGCGCTCAAAGAGGGTCTGCGAGAGCTCTTCGTCGACGACATCCGCCGCGTTGTGGACGCAGCGCAAGGGCGTCCCGTCAAGGTCATCCTCGAGACTTGCCTCTTGAGCGACGCGGAGAAACGCCACGGTGCTCAGTGGACACGCTTCGCCGGGGCAGCGTTCGTGAAAACCTCGACGGGGTTTGCGGGCGGCGGCGCCACCGAGCACGATGTGCGGCTGCTCCGCGCCGAGGTGGGCCCCGATTTCGGCGTGAAGGCGTCGGGCGGCATCCGCGATACCGCCGGCGCCGAAATGATGATCGCGGCAGGCGCAAACCGGCTCGGGACGAGCGCAGGCGTGCCGATCGTGACACAATCCGACCTCGGAGACGGGAGATACTGAAATGGCGGTCCAGTCGGTTACAGACGCAACTTTTGAAGCAGAGGTTCTTCGTTCGGAGCTTCCCGTGCTGGTGGATCTCTACGCGGATTGGTGCCAGCCGTGCAAGCAGCTTTCACCCATCGTCGCGCAACTCGCGGGCGAGTTGGTGGGCCGGGTCAAAGTCGTCAAAGTCGATGTCGACCACAATCCGATGGTCGCACGGACGTTCAGGGCGCAATCGATTCCGATGCTCCTCGTCATCGCGCAGGGAAGGGTGGTTCAGCAGCACACCGGTGTTCTCGACAAAGCCGGGCTATTGCGCTTGCTTGAGCCCGTGATGCCACGCTCGGCGGCCGAGGTTCGGCCAGAGGAGCTCGCGGTCTGGCTCACCCAGGGCAAGGCGCTTCCCGTCGATATCCGTGATGCCGCCTCGTTTGGGCGCTATCGGATCCCTTCGGCCATTCACGTGCCCGCCAGCGAGCTTGCAAGCCGCGCGCAAGACCTTCAGCCCTTCGACGGGCGCATTCGGGTCCTGTACGGGCGGAGCGACGAGGCTAAGGACTGGAGCGAGAAGCTGCAGGCCGACGGCGTGCAAGTCGGTTTTCTGGCCGGAGGCTTCCTTCATTGGGAAGCCGCTGGGCTCGAGGTCGAGCGGGGTTGAAGAGAGCGCTTCGAGTGCTCGATGATTCGGCGGAGCCGCCAGTTGCGGCTCCCGTGCTGGTGACCCTTGGTAACCGCCTCGTCTCGATTACCGACGCAGGTGGCGGCCTCGCGAGCCGGCGCTTCGCCGACGCGCTAATCAACGCTGGCGGAGCCCCGCTAGGCGCGCGGAACGGGGCCGGTCCCAGCCTTCGGATCGTGATTCGCGGAACGCCAAGGTCTGCGGCAGCGCGGCTGCGGGCGGAGGGGCTGGAAACGACGGCCGATCTGATCCTGGGCTCCTTCCGCCCCGTTTTTGCAACGTATTTGGGTCGGCTTGCGCCTGTTGGGTGAACAGCTAGGTTGCCGCCGGACATTCAAGCCCGAGAGTGGAGACGATGGCGGCAGTGCCCGAATACATCCCAGGGTTAGCCGGCATCCCGGCGGCCCGCACCAGCATCTGTTTGATCGACGGCTCCGTCGGAAAGCTCCAGTACCGGGGCTACCCCATCGAGGTTCTCGCCGACCGATGTTCGTTCGAAGAGGTCGCGTACTTGCTCGTCTTTGGGCGTTTCCCAACCGCGTCCGAGCTGGACGAGTTTCGCGGCCAGCTGATCGCTGAACGTGGCCTCAAGTTTCGCATCATCGACCTTTTGAAGACACTGCCAGAGAGGGGCCATCCGATGGACGCCCTGACCGCCGCGGTGGCCGCCATGGGCATGTTCTACAAGGGCGACCACATCGCGGACCCCGAGTTTCGCCGCCTGAGCGTCATCCGGCTGATCGCTAAGCTCCCGACCATCGTCGCGGCCTGGCATCGAATCCGACGCGGCGATGACCCGATCAAACCGAGCGCGGAGCTCAGCCACGCGGCGAACTTCCTGTACATGCTCGAAGGCGCGATCCCGACCCGCCTTGCCGAGCGAGTGTTCGACGTGGCGCTGATCCTCCATGCAGAGCACTCCATGAACGCATCGACGTTCACTGCCCGGGTCACCGGTTCGACCCTGACCGACCCCTACGCGGTCGTCGCCTCCGCCATCGGCAGCCTGGCCGGCCCACTTCACGGCGGCGCAAACGAGCAGGTGCTGTCAGCTTTGGAAAGCATCGACGATCGCTCCCCACATGCCGTGCGGGCCTGGGCCGAGGACCGCCTCGCGCGCAAGGAGAAGGTCATGGGCTTCGGCCACCGCGTCTACAAGGTCAAGGACCCGCGCGCAACGATCTTGCAAGAGTTGGCGACCCAGTTGTTCAAGAAGTTTGGTAGCACCCCCTATTACGACTTGGCGGTCGAGCTGGAGAGCCAAATGTCCGACCTGGTTGGCAGCAAAGGGATCTACCCGAACGTCGACTTCTACAGCGGTATCGTCTACCAGAAGCTCGGGATCGCCGTGGATCTCTTCACGCCGGTTTTCGCCATTTCCCGCGTCGCCGGATGGCTCGCCCACTGGCTCGAGCAACTCGAAGGCAACCGCATCTTTCGGCCAAGCCAGATTTGGGTCGGCGAATCGGACCGGACGTTCGTGCCAATCGAGGAGCGCGGGTAGGGGCTCGCGAACCTACGGAGTGCAGTTCGGCAGCCGCCCGTCGACCAACTCCACGTTCATCCGGATCTTCTGCTTTGCTTCCGGCGTCATGTAGACTTTGCAGTCCGCGCCTACGATGACCGCTTCAGCGGGGTACGAGATTTTGTTCAACATCGTGAGCCCCTTCTCCGGGCCCAGGACGAAAACGGCCGTGCTCAACGCATCGGCGTAGATTCCCTCGGCGGTCATGATGGTGACGGAGAGCGACTTGTCTGCGGGCAGTCCGGTCTTGGGGTCGATGATGTGGTGCCAGCGCCTGCCCGCGGCGTCAAAGGTGACGTGCTCGTAGTCGCCGGAGGTCGAAAACGATGCGCCCGTCGACTCGAGCGCCGCGAAATACGAGCTCGGATCGCGAGGGTGTTGGATGCCCACGCGCCAGGGCCGGCCCTCTCGTCGGCCGTAGACCTGCACCTGGCCGCCGCCGAAGATCATGTAGTTGTCCACGCCTCCGCCACGGAGAATGGCGCCGGCATGGTCCAGGGCATAGCCCTTGGCGATCGCGCCCGTGCCGAGTGCCATTCCGCGCTTTTTCAGGAACACGGTTTCGTATTTCTTGCTGATGCGAATCTCGTGGTAGTCGATCAGTCCAAGGCGCGGTTTGATCTCTTCGGGCGTCGGAATCCTGATCGAGTCGGGACGAAAATCGTAGAGGCCCCAGAGCGCAGCCCAGGAAAGATCAAACGCGCCTCGAGACCACCTCGACACATCC
>JBAVOF010000385.1:0-1977 GCA_049691835.1 Polyangiales bacterium | reverse complement strand
TCGAAGACCACATGGCTGTGGATCTCGTCGAAGCATCCAAGTTCGGCGCCGCGCGACGGGTCGTCGGCGCTTACGTCCTGGACGAGGCGACGGGTGCAGTGAAAACACACCTCGCGCGCGTGACGGTCATCGCTACGGGCGGCGCCGGTAAAGTGTACCTCTATACGTCGAATCCCGACGTTGCGACGGGAGACGGGGTTGCGATGGCGTATCGGGCCGGCGCTGAGCTCGCCAACATGGAGTTCTTTCAGTTTCATCCTACCTGCCTGTTCCATCCCGAAGCCAAGAGCTTTCTGATCAGTGAAGCGCTGCGCGGGGAGGGGGGCATCCTTCGCTTGCGCAGTGGTGAAGCTTTCATGGAGTCGCATCACGAGATGAAAGACCTCGCTCCGCGCGATGTGGTTGCGCGCGCGATCGACTACGAGATGAAACGCCGGGGTGATGATTGCGTTTACCTCGACATGACCCACCAGCCCGCATCCTTCATTCTCGAGAGGTTTCCGAACATTCACGCACGGTGCCTCCGATTCGGAATCGACATGACCAAACATCCAATCCCTGTCGTGCCCGCCGCGCATTACATGTGCGGTGGCATCGTCGTGAACGACAAGGGCGCTTCCACGCTCCCAGGCCTCTGGGCTGTGGGCGAGGCGACATGCACGGGCCTTCACGGCGCCAATCGCCTGGCCAGCAATTCGCTCCTCGAGGGGCTGGTGTACGGCCATCGCACGGCGATCGCTGCACGCGAGGCGCTGAACACCACACCTGAAAGCGTGCTCACCCAGGTTCCAGACTGGGACGTTGGGCAGGCAGTGCCCAGCGACGAGGCAGTCGTCGTGTCACAGAACTGGGACGAGATACGTCGATTCATGTGGAACTATGTAGGAATTGTTCGCACCGATCGCCGCTTGCGCCGAGCCTCGCGCCGTATCGCCATGCTCCAGGACGAGATTCGCGAGTACTACTGGGCGCACTTGGTCAATCGCGACATGTTGGAGCTCCGGAACATCGCCGACGTCGCCGAGCTGATCATCCGTTGCGCAGGGGCGCGCAAGGAGAGTCGTGGTCTGCATTACAACCTGGACTATCCCCATGCAGGCGAGGAGTGGCGCGGCGACACCCGAATATCGAAGGACAGCGCGCCTTACATCGCTCACGAATGAGCATCTGAGATTTCGGACTGCTACCTTTTAGGAACGCGTACGGCGCGGGTGCTTGCTTCTGGGGTAGAGATGCGGTTCCTTCTTCTTCTAGCGATTTCATTTTCGTGCTTGGCTTGTGCGGGGGGCGCTCACGCGCAGCGGTCACAGCCGGACTCGGACGGCGCGAAAATCGCTGAGGCCAAAGCGGCGTTCGACGTCGGTTCACGAGCCTATGCGGATGGTGAGTTCGAAAGCGCTTTGGCGAGCTTTCGCCGAGCGTACGAGCTGACCGGCAGTCCGGACCTTCTATACAACATCGCCACCGTGTCCGACCGGATGCGGCGCGACCAGGAGGCCCTCGAAGCGTATGAGGGCTATCTAGCGGCCCGACCCAAGTCGACCGATAGAGAGCACGTCGAGGGCCGAATTGAGGTCCTGCGCGAGGCGATCGAAGCTCGAGAGCGGGCCGAGCTCGGCGCCGAGATCGAGGCCAGGAACGCCGCCATCGAGGCTGCGGCCAGGGTGAAGGCCGAGCGTCCTCTCACGCAGCACGTTGGACCAGGGCCTGGACCCTGGATCACGATTGGCGTAGGCGGTGCCGCCATCGTGAGTGGAGCCGTGCTTCTGGGGCTCGGGCAGCGCGACGAGAAGAGCGTCGAAGAGGCGTCCCCCGGATCCAGTTACTCGACCGTGCAAGAGATGGCCGATCGGGGGCCGCGGCGTAGCAAAGCCGGCATCGCGCTCTTGGCGGTGGGTGGCGCCGGCGTTCTAGGTGGCGTGATTTGGCAACTCACCGGGGGGCACGACGAGGCCCTCCCTGAGGTCAGCATTGGCC
>JBAVOF010000384.1:0-2654 GCA_049691835.1 Polyangiales bacterium | reverse complement strand
CCTTTCGACCCTCGTGCTCGGCGAGTCACTTTCGCTTCCGATTGTCCTCGGCCCCGTTGGTTTGGTCGGGATGTTTGCGCGTCGCGGCGAGGTGCAGGCGGCCAAGGCTGCGGAGCGTGAAGGCGTTCGCTTCTGCGAGTCCACGGTGTCCATCTGCTCCATCGAAGAAGTCGCCCATGCGACGCAGGTTCCGATCTGGTTTCAGCTCTACGTGATGCGAGACCGGGGCTACGCCGAGAGCCTCATGCAGCGTGCGTTGCAGGCGGGATGCTCGGTGCTGGTGCTGACGGTCGATCTCCCGGTCGTGGGTGCACGGTACCGTGATACTCGCAACGGTATGACGATTCCGATCCCGATCGGGAAGAAGCTCGCTCGCGGCTGGGACATTCTCTCGCATCCGGCTTGGGTATTCGACGTGGCCGTCGGAGGGAAACCGCTCACCTTCGGCAATCTCGAATCCGCGGTGCCCGGTGCACGGAGCCCCGCTCAGTTCAAGGACTGGGTCGACGGTCAGTTCGACCCGAGCGTCACCTGGGACGACCTCGACTGGATTCGTCGCAACTGGCCCGGCAAACTGGTGCTCAAAGGCATCCTCGACGTCGAAGACGCCAAGCGCGCAAGTGACATCGGCGCCGACGGTATCATCGTCTCGAACCATGGTGGACGCCAACTCGACGACGTCCGTTCCACCGCGAGAGCGTTGCCTCCGATTGCCGAGACCGTGGGAGCCAGGTTGGAAGTGCTCGTCGATGGCGGCATTCGGTCGGGCCTGGACGTGATCAAGATGATCTCCCTCGGCGCCAAGGCTTGCCTACTTGGCCGCGCCTGGACCTACGCCGTCGCAGGTGCGGGTGAACGGGGAGTTGCACACGTGCTCCAGATCTTTCGCGAAGAAATGCACGTCGCCATGGCACTCACGGGCCACACGAAGCTCTCCGAGCTCGGCCCGCAAACGCTCGACCGCGATAACCGTACCCACGCGGACCTTTGAACCCATCGCCGTTGCGCCTATAGAAGTCATGGTCGAGAAGGCCTCGATCCGCCGGTTTTGATTGTCACGCTAGTGTGCTAAGAGGCCCGCCTCCATGACTGAGTTACTCGACCTTGAACGGGCCCCCGCGGGTCTCGGCGCGGCGTTGCGCAACGCCGGATTCGAGACGTTTACCGCGATTCAGCAGGCCATCCTCGACCCGGCACTGACCGGGCGCGATCTGCGAATTTCCTCCCAGACCGGCTCCGGCAAGACCGTTGCGTTGGGGCTCATCCTTGCGCCGGCCGTGGCCGACGCCGCCGCTGCTTCCGCCGCACGGTCGCCCAAAGCTCGAGCGTCCGCGATCGCGGCGCCCATCGCCCTGCTCATTGTCCCCACGCGCGAGCTGGCAAGCCAACTTGGACGCGAGCTCCGCTGGCTCTACGCATCGCTCGAAGCCCGCGTCGTCGTCGTGACCGGCGGCACGAGTGTGATGCAAGAACGGGCGCAACTTCAAGCACTCCCCCAGGTCGTCATCGGCACGCCCGGCCGCCTTCTCGATCATCTGCGCGCGGGCGCGATGACGCTCGCGAAGCTCGAAACAATCGCGCTCGACGAAGCGGACGAGATGCTCGACATGAACTTCGAGGAGGAGCTCGACGGAATCTTGGGATACGCGCCCGAGGCGCGAAGGACGCACCTGGTGTCGGCAACGTTTCCGCGCGAAGTCGTGAGACTCGCAGACCGGCTTCAAGACGATCCCGTCTCGGTGCAAGGCACTGCCCTCGGCGAAGCCAATGGCGACATCGAGCACGTGGTGATGCGCGTACGGCAGGCCGACCGATTCGGCGCAGCGATCAACGTTCTGCTTCGTTACCCGGAGGACAAGACCTTATTGTTCGTCCGAACCCGGACCGAAACCGTTCGGCTCGCCGATGAGCTTTGCGCGGCAGGTCTCGCTGCCCGCGCCCTAAACGGCGAGATGAGCCAGCGCGAGCGAACGGCCACCTTCACCCAGTTTCGAAACGGTGCCGTACGATACCTGGTTGCTACCGACGTGGCAGCACGCGGGCTGGACGTGCAAGACATCGGCAGGGTGATTCAGGTCGATCTTCCGGACAACGCAGATGTGTACACACACCGAAGCGGACGCACGGGACGTGCAGGGCGACGCGGCAGCAACGTGCTCTTCGCTGCATCGCGCGCCGAACATAGAGTGCAAAGCATGCTGCGCGCGGCGGGTGTTCAAGCACGCCAAGTTGCAATACCGACGCCCGACGACATTTTGGCAGCGGCAGATCAGCGGCTTGACGCGAGCCTGCGGAGCGAGCTCGCAAGCTCTCCGAGCCAGGGTGACACGCGCACACAAGAGCTGGCAGAACGCCTGCTTGCCGAACACGCGCCAACTCAGGTCGTCGCAGCGTTGCTGAAACGAGAGTCGGGGCGGAACCACGGCGTGCCAAGGCGCGTCCGCGACGACGCGAAGCCGACCCGCACCGAACGCAAGCTCCGCAAGACTGGCCCGAAGTCTCAGTCGGCGCCGCGCACACAAGAGGACTTCGTCACGTATCAAGTCAGCTGGGGCGCGCACGCCGGGGCCGATACGCGACGACTATTGGCCATGGTCTGCCGCCGTGGCGACGTGTCGAGCGATCTCGTCGGTGCCATCCGCATCGCGCCGAAG
>JBAVOF010000383.1:0-22174 GCA_049691835.1 Polyangiales bacterium | reverse complement strand
GCCCAGGGCGATGGCGCCCCCTGCCCAGATGCATGCTGCCACGACTGAGAGCGCAACTACCCGGCGCATCGCAATTCCCCTCTAAGTGACGACCATCCGAGGCGAAATTGCCCCCAAGCAGTCTCCGTGCTTATACCGCAGCGTCAGGAGCTGGGTCAATGAAGGGCCGGGGCATTTCTGTGTCCGGGCGGCCGCTGAGAAGCACTGAATTGTCCTTCACTTGCACCGGCACGATCGAGTAGATCCTCTCGCAGTCTCAGACGTCGATCGATGTGTGGTCATCCGCCGCAGCACGGGCACGGTGAAGACGGGGGCGTTCGTTGAGCGATCCCGGCGACGAAGTGCTCTTGGCAGCGTATCGGGACGGCAACTCGGAGGCCTTCGCGACCTTGCTCCAGCGCTACCGCGGGCCCCTGTTCACGTTCCTCCTGCGCTCGGTTGGCGAACGCGGGCGCGCCGAGGAACTGTACCAGGACGTTTGGATCAGGGTCATCGAGCGCTGCGGCGAGTTCCGTGGAGACGCCAAGTTCTCGACATGGCTGTACAGGATCGCACGGAACCTAAGCATCGATCATCAGCGGAAGATGAAGTTTCGCGGACACGCCTCCCTGGATGCGGCTCAGCCGAGCACCGGGCAGTCCATTGGAGAGCGAATCGCGAACCCTGGCCCCTCGACCGAGCAGCTCGCTCTCGGCGGCCTGGTCCGGCAACGGATCGCCGACGCGGTGGACGCGCTTCCGGAGGATCAGCGGGAGGTGTTTCTCTTGCGGCAACTCGAGGGGCTCGGGTTCAGGGAAATCGCCGAGGTGGTGGGTGCCCCAGTCAACACCGTGAAGAGCCGGATGCGGTACGCGCTGGTGCGTCTGCAGGAGATCTTGAGCGACTTGGAACAAGCCGATGAACTGTGAGGAATGCAAGGAGCAGGTCTTCGAGCTGATCGAGCGCGAAGCGATCGACCCGGACGCGGTGCATCAGATCCTCGAGGGGTGCCCCGACTGCCTTGCGGAGTTCGAGGAGACGAAGGCCGCGCTCCGTTTAGCGGCACTGCTGCCTGTCGAAGAGCCGGGGGCCGCGATCGACGCCGCGATTCTGCGCGCGGCATCTAGCCGCGGTCGCCGGCTCGCCCCATTGCGAAAAGGGCCGATACGAGCTGCTCCGTGGGCCGTCGCCGCGGTCGCCATACTCGCTGTTGGCATTGGCGTGCTGGCGATTCCGCGGCGTATCCAACTCGAGAGCGAGGGTGCACTGAGCGAGACGAACCAAACAGCCGACACGCACTTGGCAGAGCAGGCGGGCGGCGAGACACCGCTACCGGAGGACGAGGCGTCAGGCGTACGGCTGGGAGAATCCAAGACACGCGCGGTCGGGGGAGGACCTGCGCCCGCCGCCGCCAAATCGATGACAGCCGATTCGAGCGCGCAGCCAGAGAAACGCGAAGCGAAGTCTCCGAGCGAATCGACACCGGAAGCGCTCGCACGGGCGCGCTCGGCCGAGGCGGACTTCGACGCGCCGGCCGCGGCCAGCCAGGCCGGAGATGCAGACGTGATGGCGCGTTGCCGACGGCGGATCGCAGCGCTCGAACGACAGGAACAGGCCGAGCGCGATCTGGTTCGCAGGCCCGAGGAAGAGCTCGCGATTGGCAAGTGCTACCAAACGCTCGGAAACGTTGCCAAGGCCCGCCAGTGGCTGAAGCGCGCCGCGGCGCACCGGCGCACCCGAGCGCGCGCCGAGGAAGCGCTTCGCGGTTTGTGAGCCCAATGGCTCGCCGACACGATTTATCGCCGCAAGCGGCTAAGCAGCGTTCGCCAGTTGGGGCGCGCGCCGGTGGCCATCGCGCCGGTCATCGTCCGAGCGGACTCGATCGCTTGGGCGAGGTTGGCGACGAGATGCATCTCGTCCAACGGGATCTGCGCCTCGGCGGCCGCAGCTCTCCAGCGTGAGTCGACCCCGGTGAACCAGCACACGCCGCCCAGCATCTTCGCCACTTCGTCCGCCGAAAACACCGCCGCGGCTCGATCCCGGTTTGGCTCAGCGAGTTGCGTCAAGTCGACGATGGCCGCCTGGACATCGGCGTTGAGCATCGCGCGTCCGAGCGCGTCGACACAGGCGCTCAACGCCTCGGGCTCGTGCGTCCCTGAAACGATCATTGCGAACGCCGCCTCGTCGACCCGCAACGGTGTCAGGAGCTTGGTTGCCCGGGCTTCGGCCCACTGAGCGATGCGCTCCTC
Source organism: Polyangiales bacterium (assembly GCA_049691835.1). Lineage (GTDB taxonomy): Bacteria > Myxococcota_A > Polyangia > Polyangiales > Houyiibacteriaceae > SG8-38. Next base: position 19,946 of record JBAVOF010000383.1, on the reverse strand, counting down.
TCGGCCGAGGACGAAGCCCTCGAGCGCGGACGCGGTGGCGGTCTGGTCAAAGCCTTCCGATGGCGCTTGGTAGGGCTCGCTGGTCGAGGCGAGCGCGAAGCGAACGACTTGAATGGCCGCGGTCGGCGTTAGATCGAGCAACGCGAGGCGTCGGCCAACGAGACTCAGCACGGCGAGGCACTCACGGAACTCGAACGACTCGTAGTCCCCGTCTGCTCGTGCCATGGCGGGCAGCTCGCTCAACAGAGGAAGCACCGGCGCGACCTCGGCGGCAAGCTCCTCCCGCGGGAGGCCACCCGTAGGTGGATTGGCTTGCTCGAGCAAGGCGTGAAAACGCCGCGTGGCGAGATCTCCTTGGTTCACGATTGAGGCAGTGTATCACTCTTTCGCTGGACCACGATTGCCCGTGATATAAGCGGCGGTGCATGGCTGCAACGGTCCTAGTCGTCGACGATGAAAAAAACATCAGGCGCACCTTGCGAATGGTCCTCGAAGGGTCCGGGTTCAACACGCTCGAAGCGTCGTCGGCCGAGCAATGCCTCGAAACGCTCGACCACAGTGAGGTTGACCTCGTGATTCTTGACGTTCGCTTGCCAAAGATGAGTGGCATCGAAGCACTTCAGAACATTCGAACTCAGCCAGAAACGCGAAAGCTCCCAGTTCTCATGGTGTCCGGCCATGCATCGGTAGCTGAGGCCGTTCAAGCGGTGCAGCTCGGGGCGACGGATTTCTTCGAGAAACCGCTCGATCGTGATCGAGTTCTAGTTACCGTGCGCAACGCCCTGAAGACCTGGCAGCTACAACGTGAAGTCGAGCAGCTACGGGCCAACGTCGAGCATCGCTACGAAATGATAGGCCAGAGCGCCGTGATACGGTCGCTGTTCGCGCAGCTCGAGAAGGTAGCTCCGACCAGTGGACGAGTCTTGATCTCGGGCGAGAGCGGAACTGGAAAGGAGCTCATCGCACGCGCGATTCATCGGCTGAGCCCCCGTGCCGACAAACCCTTCGTGAAAGTCAACTGTGCGGCGATCCCGGCCGAGCTGATCGAGAGTGAATTGTTCGGGCACGAGCGAGGAGCGTTCACCGGAGCGCAGGGCCGTAAGAAGGGAATGTTCGAGCTCGCCAACGGCGGCACGCTGTTTCTCGATGAGATCGGCGACATGAGCGCAAGTGCGCAGGCCAAGGTGTTGCGCGCTCTGCAGAGCGGCGAGATTTCACGTGTCGGAGGCGAGCAATCGATCGCAGTCGATGTCCGCGTTTTGGCGGCGACCAACAAGGACCTGGAAAACGAGGTCAAGGAAGGTCGGTTTCGCGAGGACCTCTATTTTCGGCTCAACGTTGTCCCCATCGTGAGCCCTCCGCTCCGGGAGAGAAAAACCGACATCCCACTCCTGGCCACCGAGTTTCTCCGCGAGTTCTCGATCGAGAACGGTCTTCGCGAGAAGCCAATCGACGACGACGTCCTCCAGGCCTTGTCAGACCGGCCGTGGCCCGGGAATGTCCGCGAGCTCCGCAATGTCGTGGAGCGGATGGCGATCTTGAGCGGCGAGCGTATCACAATCGACGATCTGCCCGAAGAGGGGGTCCTCAGTGAAGGTCGCCGGGAGTCCGCCCCGCCTTCGGATCCGCCCTCTAGGCCCAATCCGACCGGCGAACGCTTGACCTTGCGCGAGTATCGAAGCCGAGCGGAGAAGGACTACATCCTCGAGACCCTGGACGCGGTGAATTGGAACATCTCGCGTGCCGCCACGATTCTGGGCGTCGAGCGCACCAACCTTCACAAGAAGATGCGCAGTTATGGTATCCGTCGGGAAGAGGTATGATCCGCCGATCGATTAGGCTGGTGTGGACGGGCGCGGTCCTGGCATTTCTGGCCTACGTGTCGTTTTTCGTGCAACTGGGTGAGCGATCTGCCTTTCAACACCTGATGCGGGTCATCAACACGGACGAGGCCCAGGAGCTCGGGCGTGGGGTGGGCGCGGCGACGGAGCGAATCACCAAGAAGATCGGCGGTCAGGTGCACGAAGCGACCCAACCTCCCGCCTCGGACGCCGGCACTTCCCAGATTCCAGAGGTGGTGTCGGATCAGCTCCAAGGCATCGTCGGTCACGCGGGCCAGCGTGAGCAGCGGATCGATGCCGCACGACAAACACAGACTCAGTAGGCCTTGGCTGGGGCCTATGGCCATTCCAGACGAAGGCGTTTCATCTTGCGCCAGAGCGTCGTTGGGCTCAGTCCGAGGAGCTCCGCGGCGCGCTCCTTGTTTCCCTCGACTTGTCGGAGCGCGCGCACGATCGCTTCCCGCTCTGTCTCGCGCACGATCTCGGCGAGCGACTGACGCCCGTTCCGCAGGTTGACACCGTTGCCGTTCGATTTCGGCACGAGATCGGACAAATGGACTTGCCCATCTTGCGCCAGGGCCACGCCCTGCTCGATCAGGTTCTCCAGCTCGCGAATGTTGCCGGGGAAATCGTAGCTGAGCAGATAGTCCATCACGCCTGGCCCGACCGACGCCTGCCGTCCCATTTTTTTCCCGTACTTCTCGAGGAAGCTTTGCACGATGGGCGGTATGTCCTCTTTTCGTTCCCGTAGTGGGGGGAGCTCGAAACGCGCGACGTTGAGGCGATAGTAGAGATCTTCGCGGAAGCGCTTTTCCTCGATCAGCGTTCGCAGATCCTGGTTGGTCGCGGCGATGATGCGCGCATCGACATTGATCGGTTTGTTGTCCCCGAGGCTGCGAATTTCTCCCTCTTGAATCGCCCGTAGCAATTTCGCCTGAAGCGATGGCGGGGTCTCCGCGATCTCGTCGAAGAAGAACGTGCCTCCGTTGGCCTCCTCAAAGAGACCTTTTCGCGTCTGTACGGCCCCGGTGAACGCGCCGCGGACATGGCCAAAAAGCTCGCTCTCCAGAAGCGTCTCCGTGAGCGCCGCGCAGTTGATCGAGACGAATGGTCGCTCTGCGCGCAACGAGTTCGCATGGATTGCCCGCGCGACGAGCTCCTTTCCGGTGCCGCTCTCCCCGGTGATGAGAACCGTGGCGTCAGTCGGCGCGATTCGAACGATGCGTCCGAGGACGTCGCGAATTTCTGCAGACTGCCCGATGATGTTGCCGAAGTTGTATCGCTCTCTGAAATCCGCAGCGACTGCACGCTGTTCTCCAGCGATGTGCCTCGTGCGAGCTGCTCGCGCGACCTTGACGAGGAGCTCTTCTTCGACGAACGGCTTCTGCACGAAGTCGCGCGCGCCGAAACGCATGGCTTGGACCGCGTCTTCGATCGTTCCGAACGCGGTCATCACGATGACCTCGGTCAGCGGCGAGGTTTCTCTCGTGCGCTGCAGTACGTGCAGGCCGTCGATGTCGCCCATTCTCAAGTCGGTGATGACGAGGTCATAACCGTTGCTGGCGACCATGATGCAGGCCGACTCGCCGTCTTGCGCCTGATCGACTTCATGCCCCTCCCCCCGCAGCATCTCCGAGAGCATGCGGCGTGCGCTGTCCTGATCGTCGACGATTAGAATCCTGGCCATCCCCCAACCGGTTCCGCCTCTGACCTTACCGCAAATCGAGCGGTCATGCCCGGTGCTCAATCGAGCACTTGATGCATTGCAGCCAGTACCGGCTCCCGAAACTCGGTAGGGAAAATGAGCCGGGGGTGCTCAATCCGCTTGTTTCGAAGCTGGCCGAGGAGGAAGGAGGCGTCGCCCAGGCGTTGTAGAGGTTGGTGGCGGAGCGTAACCCACATGCCGTCGGTGCTCCCGTCGGTGGGCTCTTGGTAGGGGACGTCTTCGGCCACATCGAGCCAGACCGTGAGGTCGGAGCGCATCCCCCCGGCGGTGACGATTCCTTCGGCTCGTGACTGTGCCTCGGCCCATCGGTCACGCCGGTTCTCTGGCAGAGGCATCGTTTTCGGCAACTCCCTGCAGCGTAGACGTCTGCTGAGGTCGGCGAGTGTGGGGTCGCCACGGTGCTCCCATGCACTGAGGCATGCGAGAAGCTCCGCGTCATCCATGCGAAGATATTCGTCGAGCGAGAGAGACTCCCCGAGCGCCGCCGCGCGAAAGGCGGGCAGCAAGGGATCTGGAGGCGCACCGTCGAAGATGAGCTCACTCACTCTCATGAAGATCGCGCGCACCAAGGCCTCGGCCGCCCGGGTGGCCTTGTGGTGGTAGACTTGCTGGTACATGAAGTGCCGTCCCAGGAAGAAGCTCTCCGCCGGTGGCAGTCCCTTTCGCCCCTGGACCGCAAGAACCCATCGATCGTTCACGCACGCGAAACACAAAGCCTGAAGCAACCAGTCGAGGTCGTAGAGCCCGTAGCGCACGCCAGTCATGTGACTGTCGCGCAGGAGGTAGTCCGCACGGTCCACGTCCAAGGTTCCGCTGACGCTTTGGCTCAGGTAACCGAGCCTGTAGTTGCCACTCAGCAGGGCCGTGACCCTTTCGGCCATGCCAGACGAAATCGATTCCAAGGCGCGGTGCACCTCGGTGCAAGGATCGAGCAAGATCTCCTGTGTCCAGATCTCGTGATGCTTGGCGTGCGGCAAGACCTCCTCGAAGAGGTGCGAAAACGGTCCGTGACCCAAGTCGTGCAGGAGCGCCGCGGCGAGCCCCTCCGCCCTGGCCTCGTCGTCGAGCCGCTGGTCCGCGGGCAGCTCCTCGCTACACGCGTCGATTCGATGCTGAAGCGCTTGCATGACGTGCGCCGCGCCGATCGCGTGCGAAAAACGGGTGTGCTCTGCTCCCGGAAACACCAAAGAGGCTAGCCCGAGCTGCCGAACTCGGCGCAGGCGTTGCACCTCGCGCGTGTCGATCAGCGATCGGATGACCCTCTCCGCCATGCCCTCGAAGGCGATCAAGCCGTGGACGGGGTCCCTCAGGATCACCCTGCACGCTACCACTGCGTGTTCAAAACGCCAGTGTCCCGAAGCGTCCGTCTCGTGGCACTTCGAAGCTGGAGCCCCGTCGGACGACCGCGGTCGTGTCCGGCTGCCAGAGGGGCAGGACCGGAATGTCTCGCGCGAGGACGCGCTGAGCTTCGGCGTAGGCGGCACGACGTCGCTCCCGGTCGATCAGGGTTGTTCCCAACTCGAAAAGGCGGTCGAGCTCTTCGTTCTGGTAGCGCCATCGATTCGCGCCTTCGCTCTGTGGACCCGGGATCCGCGATGACTCGAAGAACCAGCTGAGCACATGCGGCTCGATCACCTCGGGCACTTCGAGGAGGGTGAGGTCGAACCGACCACGGTTGAGATCGGAAATCAACGTTGCTGCTTCCGACGGGCGGACATCGACCTCGACACCAACGTCCCCGAGCATGGCGGCGATGGCTCGTGCCACCGATTGGCGAAACCGTTCCGATGTGGTTCGCAGCACGAGACGCATGCGCGGCTCGGGCCCCGCGGGATTGGGGAATCCCGCAGCGTCGAGCAGCGCACGGGACTTCTCCGGGTCGAAACGGAGCGTTGGCAAGCTGGCAAGCTCCGCCCAGTGCCCGCGCGGAATCCAGGTCTCGGTCACGCGGGCGAGGCCGTGGTATTTGGCGCGCACCAGCAGCTCGCGATTGATCGCGGAAGCGATCGCGCGCCGCACTCGAACGTCGTGGAGCTTCGCTGATGCGGTTTGAAAGCCCAGATACATGGTCGATATCCCCGCGACGCTGCGCGTCTCGAAACGCTCGTCTTCTTGGAACATCGGCAGCAGTAGTGGGGGAATCGATGCGATCGCGAGGTCGCCCTGCCCTGCCAACATCCGCAACGCACGCGTGTTGTCGTCGCGAATGACGACCAGTCGCAAGCTCGGGTACTTGGGCGTCCCCCGGTGCCAGTGCGGGTTGGCCCGCAGTTCGAGCACTCCGGGCTCGCGCGAGACGAGGCGGTAGGGGCCTGCACCGACCGGGAGCGGATCGTCGGGTGTCGCAATGCGTCGAAAAGCGTCTTCGCTTCGAACGATGGGAAGCTCGAGGTCAGTGAGAAAAGTCGCGTGCGGCTCCGTCAGCACGAACAGGATCGTGCGCGGGTCCGTGACGCGCATCTCGGCAATTCTCCGGTACGTGTGGGCGTAGCGGCTACCGAGGCTCGGGTCGATCACCCCCTGAAAAGTCGCGACCACGTCTTCGGCGTCTAGCGGGCTTCCGTCGCTGAATCGAAGTCCGTCGCGAAGCCGCACCTCGAACTCGGTTGGGCTGGAGACGGTCACGGACTCTGCGAGGTCCGGAATCACCTCGAGGGTGCGGGGGTCGATGGTGACTAGTGAGCCGAAAATCAAGCGCGAGACGCGGAGCCCATAGGGGTCGCCAACGAAGCGAGGATCGAGCTGCTCGGCATCCCGAGGGAGCATGACCACCAAAGCGTCCGCGTCTCGCTCCGTCCGTGGGCTGCAGCCGAGGCCGATCACTAGGAGCATGACCATCGCGCTGCTAGGCTGCGCACGATGGCGCACCGAGCGCTTCTTTGTCTTGCGGTCATCGGCCTCCTGCTCGTCCATCCGAACGCGCACGCCAGGGGTCCAGAGCCGCTCGCGCAGACCATCGCCAACCTGGTTCGGCAGGCTGGACTTGGCGATGGGATAGGGATTCACGTCGTGCGGCTCCATGATGGATTGGAACTGTACCGCAATCGGCCCGAACGCCCTCTGAATCCTGCGTCCAATCAGAAGCTTCTGACCGCGGCGGCGGCACTTCGACTTCTGGGGCCCGATTTCCGCGCGACCACCAAGGTCGAGGGGATCATCGAAAACGGTCACGTCGCCGAGCTCGTCGTGCGACCATCCGGTGATCCGAGCCTGGGGTACGCCAACTTGGCAGCCCTGGCCGAGGCGCTGCATTTGCGAGGCGTGGATACGGTCGATCGAATCACCATCGACGACAGCTATTTCGACGCGGAGATCCTTCCCCCCGGGTTCGAGCAACAGCCGCACGAGGCCGCGGCGTTCCGCGCCGCCATCTCGGCGTTCGCGGTGGACCACAACAGCTACGTCGTGAACCTCGGCCCCGGTCCGCGCGTCGACGCGCCTGGGCGCGTTCGGGTCTTGGCAGGCGATTACGTTCAGATCGACAATCGATCGGTGACGACGGCGGCTGGTCCCCCTACGCCGCGTATCGAGCACAGCCTAACCGAGGACGGTCATCTCCTGATCCGCGTCGAGGGCACGGTTCCGCAGCAGGTTCGCACGCTCTACTACCGCCGCCGCGTCCCGGAACCGAAGGCGTATGCAGCGAGCCTCCTCGTGCGGGCACTGAGGACTGCCGGCGTGGCCGGAGCGATGTCCGTTCGGTACGGGGCTGCGGCGCAGAAGCAACCCTTGATCGCTGATATGCCGTCCCCGCCGCTCAGCGTGTTGCTTTATTCGGTCGGTAAGTGGAGCGACAACTTCACGGCAGAGATGCTATTGAAGATCATGGGGGCCCAAGCCGAGACCCCCGGCACATCGGCCCGTGGAGCGGCCGTCGTCCGCGAGGAGCTCACGAAGATGGGGGTCGATACGAAGGGGCTTGTCATGGTCAACGGTTCCGGTCTCTTTGATGGGAATCAAGTCGCCCCGCGCCACCTGACGGAAACCCTGCTGGCCGTCTACCGCGATCCGGCGATCCGAGCCGAGTACGTCGCCCACCTCGCCGTGGCCGGCGCCGACGGAACGCTGGGGTCACGGATCGAAGATCTGCCGCGCCCGCGCATGGTCCGAGCGAAGACCGGAACGCTCCGGGACGTCGTCGCGCTGTCGGGCTACGTGTTCGGCGAGCCCCGGCGCTCGGTGGCATTCAGCTTCTTAGCCAATGGCATCGCAGGGAAACAGGCCAACGCAAAAAAGCTTGCTGATGATCTCGTGAGAGCACTGGCAGACTACGCCATCCAACCCGAATTGGCGCATTGACGTTTCGAAAGACCCAAGTGCCGCACCAAGCCCTCATGCGCATCCGATTCCTCCTGCTCTTGGCCTTGGCGGGCTGCGCCGGAGCTCCCACGATTCCGAACGGGGCCCAACTCGTCCCTACGCCGCCGGTTGCGGACGTTCGGCCGTACTCGGTCACCCTGCACGGCGACACCCGTGTCGACGACTACGCCTGGTTGCGCGAGCGGGGATCGGCGGCGGTGACCGGGTATCTGGAGGCCGAGAACGCGTACGCGGATCAGTTGATGGCGCCGACCGAGGGGCTTCGGAAGACCCTCTACGAGGAGTTCGTAGGGCGCATTCAGGAGACCGACCAGAGCGCGCCGTTCCGCAAGGGAGCCTTCGAATATTACCAACGGACGCAGCAGGGGGAGCAATACCCGATCTATTGCCGTCGCGAGCCGGGCAAGAGCGATACGGAGCAAGTTCTGCTCGACATGAATGACCTCGCGGCGGGCCGTCCCTTCCTGGACCTCGGCGTCTACGAGGTCTCGCCAGATGGCCGCTACCTGGCGTTCGCCCTCGATGAGACCGGTTTCCGGGACTACGTGCTTCGGATCAAGGACCTGAACACCGGCGAGGTCCTCGGCGAACATTTGGATAAGGTCAAGTCGGTCGCTTGGGCGAGCGACAGTCGCACTTTCTTCTACACGGTGGACGACGAGACCAAGCGGCCCTACCGAATCTCGCGGCATCGACTCGGCGCGCGTGGAAGCGACCCCTTGGTTTACCAAGAGGATGACGAGCGATTCGAAGCGGCGGTCTGGCGCTCGCGGAGTGGACAATACCTCTTCCGCGGGAGCTTCAGCCACACCACCAGCGAGATCGGGTTTCTTCGTGCCTCCGACCCTACAGGTGCATGGCGGTTGATCGCGGCGCGACGACAAGACCACGAGTACTACGTGGAGCATCGCGGCCGTCACTTCTTGATCCGCAGCAACGACCTCGGCCGAAACTTTCGAGTGGTCCGGGTGCCGGTTGACAACCCGGGTCCATCATCATGGACGGAGCTGGTTGCACATCGCGACGCGGTGATGATCGAGGACTTCGACGTCTTCCAAGACTTCTACGTGCTTTTGGAACGCGAGGCAGGTCTTCCACACCTGCGCGTATCGCGGTTCGCCGACGGGAGCTCCAGGCGGGTCGAGATGGACGAAGCCGTGTACGCGCTCGACCCCGGCGACAACGAAGAGTTCGCGTCGGGCACCTATCGCTTTGAGTACGAGTCATTGACGACACCGGAGTCCGTGTTCGACTATGACGTCCGCTCGGGAACACGGAGCTTGGTGAAACGAACCGAGGTACTGGGGGGCTACCAACCGTCCGATTACCGATCGGAGCGGCTTTGGGCGACCGCACCAGATGGGACGCAGATCCCGATTTCCCTGGTCTACAAGATCGGCGTCCAAAGAGACGGCGGCCCGCCGATGTTGCTCGTTGGCTATGGGTCTTACGGGTATCCATATCCTACCGTGTTTTCCCATACGCGGGTGAGCTTGCTCGACCGCGGGGTGACTTACGCGATCGCGCACGTCCGAGGCGGGGGTGAGCTTGGCAAGCGATGGCATGACGAGGGACGCATGGAGCACAAGATGAACACGTTCACCGACTTCATTGCGGTCGCAGAGCACCTGATTGACACCGGATACACGTCCAGCCCACGACTGGCGATTCAGGGTGGGAGCGCCGGCGGCTTGCTCACGGGCGCGGTCAGCAATCTGCGGCCGGATCTGTTTGGCGTGGTCGTCTCGCTCGTCCCGTTCGTGGACGTTCTCAACACGATGCTCGACCCGAGCCTTCCGTTGACCGTCGGCGAATACGAGGAATGGGGGAACCCGAACCAGGCGGAGGCGTACTTCCGGATCAAGACGTATTGCCCGTATACGAACATTCGTCGGCAGCCCTATCCGCCCATGCTCGTCCGGACCTCCCTCAATGACAGTCAGGTGATGTACTGGGAGCCCGCGAAGTACGTTGCCAAGCTTCGCGCGCTGAAATCGGGCGACAGTCCATTGGTCTTCAAGATCAACATGGACGCGGGGCACGGTGGCGCGTCCGGGCGCTACGACTACTTGCAAGAGACTGCGATGGACTACGCATTCATCCTGACGCAACTGCAGTAGGCTGCGCCCCGGAGCGCGCCAGCGTCAGTGTGGGTGCCGGCGTCCGTTGAATTGAAAACGCCGGCGAGGTTTGACTCGCCGGCGTTTGGCTTCGATGGGCGTTGCCGCCTACTCTTTGATCTGGCGCCGAATCTTACCGAGCGCCTGCTCTTGCAGCTGACGGATGCGTTCGCGGGACAGATTGTACTTGTCGCCGATTTCCTTGAGCGTGAGCTCATCCTCATCGTCGAGGCCGAAGCGCCAGCGGAGGATTCGCGCCTCCATCGGGGTCAGCGTGTCGAGAAGCCTGCGCACCTCGTCGCTCCACTTACGCGAAACGAGCTGCTCGTATGGGGTCGGCACGTTTTCCTCCTCGAGGAAGTCGATGAACTTGCGGCCGTCCTCGTCGTTGACGGGGCGGTCGAGCGAGAACGGGGTCTCCGCCCAGTAGCCCTTGATCTTCTCGAGCTTCTCCGCGGCAATGCCGGTTTCCTTTTCGAGCTCTTCGGGGGTTGGCTCCTTGCCGGTCCGAGTGGCGATGGCCTGCGTTGCACGCGCGACGCGATTGTACGTGTCGAGCATGTGCACCGGAATTCGGACCGCGCGGCCCTTGTCGGCCAGCGCACGGCTGATTGCGTGACGAATCCACCACGAAGCGTACGTGCTGAAGCGGTAACCACGGTTGTGGTCGAAGCGCTCGACAGCCTTCATGAGGCCGATGTTCCCCTCTTGGATGAGGTCGATGAGCGGCAGTCGACCTCGGTTGTAGCGGCGAGCGATCGACACGACCAGACGCAAGTTGGCGGCGACAAATCGGTTCTTCGCTCTCTGCTGCGCCTTCTGTGCGCCGCGCACGTGCTGGAGGTACCGCTTGAACGTCGGTGTCATGCGGACGTGATCGCCGACGATGTCGCGCTCGCTCGCGAAGTTGCCTGCGAGGCGGTGCACCGCGCGATCCGACTCCTGTACGAACAGACGATCGCTGTCGAGCTCTCGCATCTTGGTCGAGAGCTGCAGACAGAGGTCGTTCCAACGCGTTTCCTGGCGCTTGCCAAGTTTCTCGGCTCTTGCGCTCTTGCACAGCTTGCGCAGGGACGCGAGCTCGGGGAGCGGCTGGTCCTGGACGCGCGCTTCGATGACCGAGGCGACACTCTCGAAACACGGTGGGTAGCTGAGCAGCGCTTCCCAGTAAGCAATCTCGAGCCGCTCGACCTGCTTAGCAGCTTCGATCTCCTCTTGCGGCGTCAGCACGCGATGACCGATCATCTCCCGGAAGTACCGAGTGAGGGTCGAATCCCCCGCGCCTTGGCGCTCGAATTCTTTGAGAGCCTTCTCGCTTTCGACGCGAGCCTTTTCGAGCTGCTCTTTGCTCGGCTCGAACTCCTCCGCGTCCTCCAGGGCGGCCGACCGGGCTCCGGCCGACTTCTGCACGACGGCCTCAGCCTTGGGCTCCGATGGCTTGGACACCTTGGCCCTGACCTGGCTCTTCCTCGTGGACTCTCGTGTGGCTACCTGTCTTGCCATTTTCCCTCTCGCCTTCCGGTGGCGCCCCGCAATGTGTGGCACCCCGCCTTTCTGGCTGAACATTCGAAACCGCTCGACTCTTCCACCGAGCGTGAACCTTCCGTTCGGTCAAATCCGGATGCACGCTTCGTGCCGAAGTGCACAAAAGGCTCCGGTCAATCCGACGAAGGCGTGGCTTTATCGTGACGGTGACTCGGAGTATATGGGTCCTGAATCGCGATTGAGAAGGGGGATTCGGCGTGTTTATGCGGGTAAATTCCAGTGACAATCCTGCTCGTCGAAAGTTACTGGAATCAGTTCGCCGCAGGGTTCCGCTCGCGGCCGGCTCGCTATGCACGATGGTGGCCTCCGCCGCTGCGACCGCCGGCTACGCCTGGTTGGTCGGTCCCTTGCTCCGAAGTTTCTCAGTCGATTCTGGGGATCCGCCGGCGTCCAGCGCCGCGGCGATACCCACCCTGTCTATCGCCCAGATCGTATGGTTGCTCGTCGCGCTTGGCGTTGTCAGAGCGCTGTCAGAGACATTGCGCACCAACGTCACTGCGCGGTTTCAACTCGGTGTCATCAGGGAATTCCGAGGGGAAGTGCTCGCGCATGTGCTCCGCCTCGAGCCTTCCATCATTTTGCGCTGGCCCCGGGGGGAGCTCGCCTCGCGGATACAGGTGGAGGTCCATGGGGTTCGTACCCTGCTCCACCTGGGGCTAGGCCAGGGCATTCGGAGCATATTAGTGGCTACTGCGTTAGCCATTGTCGCCCTTCGGGTGGATACCACGCTAGCCATCCCCGGGCTCCTGGTGCTCCCCTTGGCGGTGGCGGTCATTCTAGTTGCGGCCCGGCCCGCACGACGTCTGCAGCGTGAGCTCTTCGGGGCAGAGTCCTCCGTGGTCTCCGACACGGCCGAGGCGATCGAGGGTGCCGCCGTCCTGCGCGTCTACGGAGCGGTGGGCGCAACCTGGCAGAAAATCGACGAGGACGCCGCGCGAGCCATGGAGCGAGGAATCGCCGCCGAAACCTGGAGCTCCGCCGCCGCGCCGATGGTTGAGCTGGCCGGAGCGATCGCGATTGCCCTGGTTTTCGCGATTGCGTGGTCGACCCCGAGCTCGATCGACGTGGCGGCCGCTGGGACGGTGCTCGCCGCCCTGCTCCTGATGTACCGCCCCTTGCACGGTCTTGCGCAGGCGCTTTTCGGCTGGTGGTCCGGCTTGGCTTCTCTCGATCGGCTCGACGAGATTCTCGGCGTGTCGGCGCAGCCTCGGCTAGCGGTGCCGACCCGGACGTTGCCGATTGCTGCGTTGCGCTTGGACGGCCTTTGCTTTGCCTATGACGATAGGCCGGTGTTGAAGGGTGTCGACGCGACTCTGCGCGGCGGCGAGCTGGTCGCGATCACGGGCGCCAGCGGTACGGGGAAGTCGACCTTGCTCGCTCTTCTGGCGGGGGTGCTTCCCCCTTCTGCCGGCGTGGTCTCGATCGACGGGGTCGCCGCGTCGCGTGACGCGCTCGTCGCGGTGACGGCATGGATGCCCCAGAATCCTTCACTGTTCCGCGACACGATTCTGAACAATGTCGCCCTGGGCGCCGCCGGGCCCGATCGCGCACGAGCGATCGAAATGTGCCGGCGCGTCGGCGCAGATCCCTTCATAGCGGCCAGACCTCGGGGTTACGACGGGCTTCTTCACGAGGGCGGGAGCGACCTTTCGATGGGTCAACGACAACGCATCACCTTGGCCCGCGCTCTGTACCGTGGCGCACCAGTGCTGCTGCTCGACGAGCCCACATCCGCCCTCGACGGAGAGCTTGGGCGTCAGGTCGTCGGCGTATGTCGGGAGCATGCAGACGAAGGTGGCTTGGTCATCGTCGCCACGCATCGGGAGGATTTCCTACGTCACGCGGACCGCGTGCTAGAGCTGCGGGACGGGACGGTGATCGAGTGGGAACGGGCAATCGCAGACGCGCTCTTGCACTAGCGGCTTTCGTCTCGCTGACCATCTCGATGGGGAGGGTTTCCGCCTCGCCTGATGCCGCGGCGATCGCGGATGCAGTCAGAGACCTCGATGCGGGCCACGACCGGGCTCTTTCCGCGAGCTACGTGCTTCAGGCGGGTGGCGAGCAAGCAGCGCTCAAGATCCGCGACAATTGGCAATACCTCTCGCTGCTCGGTCAACGGCGTGCACTCAGCCCGCTCTCGCGGCTCGCAAGCGACTATGACGCCGCGATCGAGGCCCTGGTCGTTGCGGCTCGGTCCGACGATGAAGAGATCCGCGCCGCCGCGTTCGCTGCTCTGGAGCGCAGCGCACCGCGGGGGCGCGATGGGCTCGTCGTTCTCGTCTTCGATCCGGTGGTCGGTGATCGCGCCGCGGCGTCATTGGCGCGGACGGACCCTACTTTCGCCCTCGAGCCGCTTCTCTCTGCCATGCAAGGCGCCGCGGGCGCAGACCGTCCCGGGCTTCGCTATGCGCTGGCCGCGGCTGTTCGGCGCTCGGAGGATGATCCGGAGCGCCGCGTTCGCAACTGGCTGGCCGGAGGTCCCGACCCTGCTGCCGTGGGGAGCGCAGCCGCGGGCCTTGCCTCGATCGAGGATCATCGCGAGCTCATCGCTGCGCTCATCGAATACGCGGCGCCGAAGTCGAACGACTTCCCGACCGCTTGGCGACTCCTTCAGAGCGCCAAAGCGGCCGGCCCAAGCGAGCAGGTCGACCGCTGGGTTCGGAGCCAACTCGACGGTCCCGAGCAATGGATGCTTCGGGAGGCTGCAGTGGACGCGATCACGGCCCGCGGGCATCGGCAGGACGCGCGCGCTTCGCTCGGTGATCCCTACCCGCGGGTTCGGGCGCGCGCCGCGATGGCGTTGTCCGGCGATTCGGCAAGTCTCGTGGGACGGGCCACGCTCGCCCGCCGTGACATCTGGCCGATGGTCCGTGCCGACGCGGTGCGCAGCCTTCGCACTGAGGGCGAGGCAATCCCGGTCATCGTCGCAGCCGTCGACGACTCGATGTCCATGGTCCGTGTTGCGGCCATCGAGGTTCTCACAGCTTCCTCGCACGAGGAAGGATGGGCCCGAATTCACCGGCGGCTGCGCGCCAGCAATGAATGGCCACAGGTCACTGTCGCCGCGATCGACTACGTGGTGGCCCACTGTCGAACCGATGCAGTGCAGGCTCTCCTGCGCCTCGTGCTGCGGGCATCGCCGAGCGACGCTGGGACCGACGACCTCAACAACGCAGCTCGCGCCATCGTGGCGCTACGCATCCTCGGCACCCCCGAGGCCGAAGCGGCCGTCGAACAGCTTCGCCTCAGGCAGGGGGTTCCGCCGACGCTGAAAATGGCGCTCGAACAGCCCCTGGCCGAGGACAGTCGCTGTCCTCGGACGGGCCGCTAGATTGTCGCCCCCTGATCGGGCGTGTTACTTTGTTCGAGACAGGGGGAACCATGGGAGCTCGTCTAAAATGCCTGATGCTGGCTGGGGTGCTGCTGAGCGCCGGGTGTGAACAAATCACGTCCGCTTCGGAGGGTGAACCGCAAGCTGAACAACTTCCGGAGATCGTGCCAAACCTTCCGGAGGTTCCGACCCTGCCGCCACCACCGTTTCCGACTACGTACGAGGATGAATCGTACAGCGTTTTTGGTTTGCGGCAGCGGCCTGCCAAGGTGCTCGACACCGACCTTTCGGTGAGCGGCTACATTATCGAGATCTATGAGCCGCCACCCTGCAAGAAGCGAAAGGGCGAGGAGTGTCCAAAGGTGGCCGCGCCTCACATGTTCGTGGCCGACACTCCCGACCAGACCGATCGAGCGGAGCAGTTGCTGATCGTGGGTTACGCGGACAACCAGGAGCAGCTGGAGCGGGCTCGCCGCGGGCGCAAGACCACGACCATCTCGGGCGCTGTCGTGGTGCCCAGAGACCTTGCGGTTGGCAATCGCGTCCGCGTCAAAGGGCATTTCACATTGATCTCGTCCGGCGGATTCAACAAGAGCAACGGATTGCTCGAGTACGAGTCACACGAGACGCTCGCGACGGCCGGCGCCAACTAGTCGGTGGTGAGCCCGCCGGCATCCTCTTCGTCTCCGCCGAGATCCGAGAGGTCGGGGGCTCCCGCGTCGCCTTTCAGCTCGAAGGCGTCAGCCCGGAGGTCGAAGAGCGCCACCACATCGTTACCGACGATCGTGACCTGCTGCTGATCGTCGATGCGCACGTATCCGCCGCCGTCCACGGGCGTTCCCGTGCCAAGCGACACACGGACCTCAGCGCGCCCCATCTCGAACGTGATCTCCGCCTTGGGGGCGTCGATGCCGAAGTTTCTCAGATCCTCCGCAGTTGGGCTTTCCAATGTGCGAACCGGGATCGCGAACTCCCAGCTCTGCAGATAGTCCTCGATGGCTTCGGGATCGGCAGGCGCGCGCTTGGGCTCTTCCAGGGTCCAGGTCTCATCGAAGCCCTCGCCGGTGCGGACCAGAGCGATTCGCTGCTCGCCCGATGCGATTCGGATGCGGGAAATGCGCTCGGGGACCACGGATTGCAGAAGCAACCCCGATCGAGAATCGATCTCCGTGCGGCCAGGCCGGCCACGTTCGAAGATCAGGACGTAGGCCAGCAGAACGGCGGCGATGACGAATAGAGCGATCGGGGTTCGAGCACTCATGATCGCCTCGACCACCAAACGCCGAAGCCGGCGATGAACGCCGCCAAGGGCAACAGGACCACCACTCGAAACAGCAGGTTTTGCAGATCGGCATCGCTCATGATCACGGCCCGCGCATTGGTCTGACGGGGTGCGATGTTGATCAAGGCTTCGCGTTGCGTGAGCCAGCCGGCGGTCGAGGAGAGCAGGTCGATATTCGAGAGCTGCGGGTTGTCGAGCAGCTCCGGGCTCATCCAGTCGCTGTCGCCGACGACGAGGAGGCGACCCGGGGTCGGGCCCTCAGCCTTCACGGGTTTGAGATCATCGCCCAGCGGTGCAGCATACTCCCAAGCCACCCCGAGCGGCACGGTGCGGCGGGTGGTCTGCTCTCCCTTGGCGTCGGGATTGCGAGCCCGCGCAAGATCGGTTTGCGCAACAGCTTCCGGGCTGGTTCGCAGGAGCACCTCCGCGTCGCTCCCGTCGGCCGCATCGACCGAACGGGCCACGGCGACGAGGATCCCGCCGCCGCGTTTGCGGATGGTGTCGACGAGCCGGTGCGTTCCAAGATCGGTGACGATGAACAGGTCCCCCGGGTTTCCGGGCAGCTGTTGCCCGGTGTCGTTCTCGATGACGAGGTCGCGCCCAACGAGGATGCCCCGCTGTTTCAGCACGGATTCGAAACCAGTCGCCGTGAGCGCTTCCTTCTTGAGGACGGGGTCCAACGTCAGCAGCACGTTGCCACCGGACGTCAGGTAGCGGTCGACGATGGCCACCTCTTCCTCGGAAAACGGTCGCTGCGGGCTGATGACGAACACTGCGTCACAGGATTCGGGAACCTCATCCCCGCGGATCTCGATCGGCTCGACTCCGATCTTCTCCCATTCGAGCTCTCGGGCTACCGCATCGAGGCTGCGCTCTCCGTAGGCGCCGACCTCCCATTCACCATGGCCCGTCGTCACGCAGATCTTGGTGGGTTCGCCGGTCGTGACCTCTAGGATGGCCCCTGTGAGCGCGCGCTCGGACTGCAGGTCGAGCTTGTGGCCGTCCACATCCTCGAAGCTGTCGAAGTCTTCGACGATTAGCTGATGGCGCTCGACCTTCCATTTTCGGTCGCCGCTGGTGACGACGACAGGCACCTGGGACAAGGTCACGTCCCCGGCGAGCCAGCTGTCGATACCGAACTTGTCCGCCAGGACCTGGTAGCGAGCCCGGTCGCGGTCGGGGTCCACCCACTCGACGGTGATTTTGTCCGACACCGCGACGTATTCTTCGAGCAAGGTCTCGATGTCGGCGAAATCCTTCTCGTCCCGTCCCAGGAAGACGTAGATCTGAATCTCTGGCTCGAGCTCGCGAAGCACTTGTCGGCTACGTTCCGAAAGCGTGAATAGGCCGTGGGAGGTCCAGTCCCAGCGCGCGTAGTGGCGCGAAGAGAGGTAGTTGATCAGAACCACGACCACGATCCCGAGCACGGCGGTGAGCAAGAGGTTCAGACGGGTGCGTGGCTGCGTGCTCATTCGTGCTTTCGCGCCTCCAAGGCTCCGACGCTGAGGCCCACCGCCAAAACAGCGACGGAGAGATCGAAGACCAGGTACCGTGTGTCGACGACTCCCTTGGAGAAGCTCTGCATGTGGCCCCACATGCTCAGGTACGCGCAAACCTCTCTTGCGGTTCCGTCCAGCACGAACTCGCCGATCCCCAAAGTGAAGAGGACACCGAGGGCGACGAATGAGAGCACTGCAGCGATGATCTGCGTCGGTGCAAGCACGCTCATCAGAAGGCCAACGGCCATGAAGTAGGCGCCCAGGCAGAAGATCCCAAGGTAGCTCGACGCCACGGCTCCCCAATCGACGCTTCCGTGTTGGCTCATGATCCAGGCGTAGACCAACGTTGGAAGCCACAGGACACACCAGATGATCATCGCTGCGCCGTACTTGCCGAAAACGACCGAGGCCTCCGAGACGGGCGCGGTCATCATCGTCTCGATGGTCCCCGCCTGCTTTTCTGCCGCGACCAGCCGCATGGTCAGGACGGGCACGAACACGAGCAGCGGGATGAAGAAGAGCGCGCTGCCGCCAAAGAAACCGGAGAGCGGGCTCGATGCGCCGGAGGCGACGGCGTTGCGGGCATAGAACTCGGTGAGAATCCAGAACACGACCCCGTTCCAGAGCAGCCAGGAGGTGAGCACGACGTATGCCAGTGGCGAGACGAAGAACGACGCGAGCTCACGCTTCATGATCACCCATGCAGCCGTCATGAGGGGTCCTTGTTCAGCGCCGCGATCGTGAGCTTGGCGAACACATCTTCGAGGCTGTTCTCCGCGTCTTTCGACACGAGGTCCGCCACCTTTCGTCCTTCGGCAATGATGATGACGCGATCACACACGGCCTCGACCTCCGACAGGATGTGGGTCGATAGCAGAACGGTCTTCTTGCCGCCGAAGCTTCGTACGAGCTCCCGAAACTGCCTGACCTGGTTGGGATCCAAGCCGGAGGTTGGCTCGTCGAGGATCAGGATGGGGGGATCGGCGATGAGCGCTTCGGCAAGTCCTACCCGCTGGCGGTAGCCTTTTGAAAGCTGACCCACGATCCGGGTACGGGCATCGGTGACACCTGCCAGCTCGAGAGAGCGGTCGACGGCTTTGCCGAGATCGACCACCTTCTTGAGCGCTCCGCGATGACGCAGGTATTCGCGCACTCGCATCTCTCGATAGAGGGGAACTCCCTCGGGCATGTACCCGAGTAGCGCTCGGGCTCGAATCGAGTCGCGCACCGCATCGATGCCATCGATCCGGATTCGGCCCGAGGTCGGCGCGACAAAGCCGGTCAGCATGCGAAGGGTTGTGGTCTTTCCAGCGCCGTTTGGACCCAAGAATCCAACGATTTCACCAGGTTCCACACGGAACGAGAGATCGTTCACAGCCAATCGGCGACCGTACCGCCTGCTGAGCGCTTCGACTTCGATCACTTGTTGCTCGTTCGGCGGACGAGGTACTCGATGCGATCGCCCGTTGCAACTGCAGACCTGTCCAGGTGCTGCGGGTTTCTCGCGCGGGCGGACCGCAGTTACGTACGATCGCCTTTGACGTGTCGTGGATCCCCTGGAAGCTTCGAGTGAGCAGCTGTGCGCTCGCCATGGTCGCCGGAGGCTCGTTTGTGGGCGGTTCCGAGGTCCGAGACCCCTCGGCCACGATCGTCCATGCCGCGGTCAGTCACGGCCCCGCTTCAGTCATCGAAGCTGAGCATGGCGAGCCGGGACCCGAGGTCCCCGGAGTCACGCCGATCCGCGATCCGGACGTGACTGGCTTGCGCTTCCCGATCGGTCTGACGATTCACGGGGGCACCCGGCACCGGGCGATTCTTTTCACGTTCGATGACGGTCCCTCGCGACAGACCACGCCGCGGCTCTTGGACATGCTCGACGAGCTGGGCATCAGGGCGGTCTTCTTCGTGAAGACCGAGAGCTTTGGCAACGGTAACCCGTGGGAGCGCGAGCATGCGGAGATCGTTCGCGAGATCGTCCGGCGTGGGCACATGGTCGGCAATCACACCGAGACGCATCGGCAGTTGCCCCTGCTTGGCAACGCGGAGATCGAGGCCGAGCTCGCGGTGAGCGAACGGAAGATCCGGGGGGCCCTGGGACTCAATCCACGGCTGATTCGACCGCCCGGCGGCGCGCTTTCGCATCGGGTCCAGCAATTGCTGGCGGAAAACGGCTACACGAGCGTGATGTGGGCGCTGTATGCGGGCGACCTGGAGGTGAGCGCGCCGGAGGACGTAGTCCGGACCTTTTTCCGCGTCCTCGATCGTCGCGAGCAGGATACGGG
>JBAVOF010000382.1:0-3125 GCA_049691835.1 Polyangiales bacterium | reverse complement strand
GATGTCGATCGCGTCGAGGACCTCGACCCGTTCGCGCTCGTTGAACACACGGGAGATCATCTTCCAGAAGTTGCCCTCGGCGGTGTAGTGATCGCGGCGCTCCCCCTGAAGCCAGACTTTCTTGACGACGCCCCAGCGCGTGAGCTCGTTCAGTGTCATCGAGACGGCGCCGCTGCTGAGCTGCAATCGCTCTTGGAGCTCCGGAGCGCTCAGTGGTCGGTCCGAGAGGTACAAGATCGCCCACAAACGTCCCATGTTCCGCTTGAACCCCCAGAATTCGATCAGGCGGCCGATCGAATCGCTGACCAGAACCTCGCTTTGCCACAGGTCTTCTTGCTCGTTCGACACGATAGCGCCCTACCCCGAACCCCCGCGCTTGACCAGCCGCCCGCGCGCATCAAAGCTGCACCGCATGGAACGACCTACGTTGGAGGCCATGCTTAAAGCGGCGAGCGGAGTGGAGCGCGACGGCAACGCGTACACCGTCGCCGACGACTACAGCTTGTCCGTCTACGTCGGCAAGCCGGGCCAGGCCATGGAGCTCTCCGAGCTTGCCCAGATCCGGCTCGAGGCAGCGTTTTGTGAAGTCACGTCGCGCGAGCACAGCACCGTCTACTACGTGGAGTACAGCAGCCTACACGGGCTTTGCGTGCGACCGCCGAGCGGCGGTGGCGGACGGCGCGCGGGTTTCAGCTGAGGCGTGCAAGTCTCGTGGCTGCCTCCACGATATGACGTAGGATGTAGCTGGGGGCTTACGGATAGTGTCCGCACGCATTCTTGTCTGTGACGACGAAGCCAGCTTGCGCGAAATGCTGCAAATCTTGCTGCGTCGCGAGGGCTATCGGGTCGACGTCGTGGACGGAGTGCATGCAGCCCGCGATCGGCTCGGCAGCGTGGATCCCTACGACGTGGTCATCACGGACCTGGTGATGCCCGATGGCTCCGGCATGGAGGTGCTCGAGGCCGTGCGCGCGCGGTCGGCCGAGACTCAGATCTTGATGGTCACCGCGTATGCGACGACCGAGCAAGCGGTCGAATCGATGCGCAAAGGCGCGTACGACTACGTTCAGAAACCTTTCAAGAACCACGAGCTTCTGGCCACTCTCGAAAAGGCGCTGGAGAAGCGCGCGATCGTGGCTGAAAACCAAACCTTGCGCGCGGAGGTGGAGGCGCGTTGGAGCGAGGGACAGCTGATCGGGAAGAGCCCCGCCATGGACCGGCTTCGCGACCTGATCAAGCGCGTCGCGAACGCGACGACCAGCGTCCTGATCACGGGCGAGAGTGGCACGGGCAAGGAGATGGTCGCCCGCGCACTGCACTTCCAGAGCCCGCGGGCTGACAGCCCGTTCGTGGTGTTGAACTGCGGAGCGATGCCGGAAAACCTGATCGAGAGCGAGCTCTTCGGTCATGTCAGAGGCGCATTCACAGGCGCGACCGCCGAGAAGGAAGGCCTGTTCCGGGCGGCCGATGGGGGCACGCTGTTCTTGGACGAGGTGGGCGAGCTGCCGCCGCCGCTTCAGGTGAAGCTGCTGCGCGTCTTGCAAGAGAGAAAGGTCCGGCCGGTCGGCGGAAGCGCCGAGGTTGGGGTCGACGTACGGGTCCTGGCGGCCACCAATCGCAACGTCGAGTCCGAGGTCGAAACCGGGGCGTTCCGAGAAGACCTCTTTTACCGCTTGAACGTCATTCGAATCGAGGTCCCGCCTTTGCGAGAGCGGCCCGAGGACATCCCGGTGCTGGCCAGCTACTTCCTCCAAAAGCACGCGGCCTTGCAAGGTCGCCGGTTGGAGTTTTCGCCGGAAGCCAGGCGATGGCTGGCTCAGCAGTCGTATGCAGGCAACGTGCGCGAGCTCGAAAACATCGTCGAACGCGGTGTGACCCTTTCAGCCGGCAGCGTGGTGAACCGGGACGATCTGGGCGACACGCACCCCGCGAGGAAAGCGATCAACGTCTCTCAGATCCCCGAGGGTCGCTTCCATCTGGACGACTATCTCACGCAGATCGAGAGGGAGCTTCTGCTTCGAGCGCTCGATCAGGCCGGAGGGGTCCGAAAGAAGGCGGCGGACCTGCTGGGCATGAGCTTCCGACAGTTCCGATATCGTTTGGCAAAACACATTTCGCCCGAACTGGGCGATGTGGCGGACGATTGATATAGTGATGCTCGGAGGTTCGTCCTTGTCGCGTCATTTCCGGAGCACAGGCTTCACCACGATTGAATTGCTGATCGGTGTTGCGATCGTCGGCATCTTGGCTGCGCTCGCCATTCCCACGTTCAAGAGCTACGTGTACAAGGGCCGTGTCGCCGAGGCAGTGACGATCCTCAACGAGATCAAGACCCGTCAGGAGGCCTATCGGAGCCGTTTCGGAAACTACGCAGCCGTGAGTGGGGGCGGTGAATGGAGCACCGCGAACTACACACCCAACACCGTGCCTGGCGCTCAGCCTGTGACCTGGCCCAGCTCTCCGGGATGGGAGGAGCTTGGGCTCAACCCACCTGGCAGCGTTCGATTTCGGTATGCGACGGTCGCGGGACAGCCGGGATCGGCGCCCCCGGCCGGCAGCAATCTCGATGGCAACGAGTTCTGGTTCGCCGCGCAAGCCGAAGGCGACCTCGATGGCGACGGCGACACGTTCATCCTCGAGGTCTACTCGGACTCGCGGACCATGTACAACAGCGCGGTGGGCAGAGGAGGATGGGAATGAAGCGGAACCAAGGCTTTACGATCACGGAGCTGATGGTCGCCGTGGTGATCATGGGCGTCTTGGCCATGCTCGCCATCCCGAGCTTCACCGCCTACATCTACAAAGCCCGTGTGACGGAAGCCAGCAACTTCCTGGCGGGGATCAAGCAACGTCAAGAGGCGTACCGAAACGAGTTCGGCCAGTACTGCGCGGTCGATGGAACCGGCTGGGGCACCTGGAATCCAGCGACGATCCCGGGCATCGACCCGGTCGGCTGGGAGCCGACGGACGAGTGGGCACAGTTGGGTGCCAGCCCCGAGGGGCCGGTACGCTTCCGGTACGCGACAGTCGCGGGCTTTCCAGGGGTTGACCCTCCAGCCGACACCAATCTCGACAAGGACGATCACTGGTTCGCCGCGCGGGCGGAGGGTGATCTGGACGAGGAC
>JBAVOF010000381.1:0-5964 GCA_049691835.1 Polyangiales bacterium | reverse complement strand
TTTGTGGATTACGAGATTGTGCATCCGTTCTGGATGGTCAGCTTCCTGGCGCTCACCGCCGTCACGTTCAGCCTCTTTGGCTTCATCCTCGGCATCTGGGCGGACAATTTCGAGAAGCTGCAGGTGGTTCCGATGATGATCGTCACCCCGCTCACGTTCCTTGGCGGGAGCTTCTACTCCATCGAGATGCTCCCACCGATTTGGCAAAAGATCACCCTACTCAACCCGGTGGTCTATTTGATCAGCGCGTTTCGCTGGAGCTTCTTTGGGGTGGCGGATGTGAGCGTGACGCTGAGCGCGGGGATGATTTTGCTGTTTCTGGGCGGTTGTTTGGCGGTGGTGCGCTGGATGTTCAAGACGGGGTATCGGCTGCGGGCTTGATCCGCGTTCGAGCGAGTCTAGTGTTCGGAGAGCTCGAGGGTGCGACGGCCCACCATGTTCATCCGGGTCCGGCGGATGCTGGGTGCTTCGACGACGCGGTCGTCGTCGTAGCGAAAGCGCAGGGCGGCGCCGGTGCAGCGCTCTTCGACGAGCTGGATGTGCGCCTCGTTGACGTCCGCCGACCCGCAAACAGGAATGCGCGATGTCGAGCGCATGAGCTTGCTCATCGGGCCACAGCTCACTGGAGAGGAGACAGGATACGATGGCGTCGAAGCTGGCTTCGGCGAATCGGTCCTGGACCTCGGCCACTCCGAGCTCGAGCGTTAGACGTCGAAAAAGAGGGCTTCTATTTTGTGACCGTCGGGATCGCGGGCGAAGGCGCCGTAGTAGCCCGGGCTGTACTGGGGGCGGGGTCCTGGCGATCCATCGTCGGTCGCTCCTGCGGCCAATGCCGCTTCGTGAAACGCATGAACGGCATCCTTGCTCTGCGCAATGAAGCAAACGTGGGTGCCGTTGCCGGTCGAAGCGGGCTGGCCATCGATGGGTATTTGCACCCAGAACTCTGGAAACGTTTTTCCGTAGGCGACGGCGAAGGGGAGCGCGAAGAGCTTCTTGCAGCCGAGCGCGGGGAGAACGGCGTCATAGAAGGCGACGGAGCGTGGCACGTCGTTGGTGCCGATGGAGACGTGGGACAAAATGCGGGGGTTTTCTTTTTCCATACTGCCTTTGGGGATTGAGCTTCAGGGACGCTCCTGGGGAGCGTTCGCCGGCGAGCGTTCGCCGGCGAGCGCTCGCATTTCTTCGATGAGGCCCAAGGTGACGGTGTTTCGGTGCTCTGCAGTCCAGAAGTTCTTGAGTGGGTCGACGTCCATGACCGGGCTGGCATGGTCGCCGAGGCTGAGCTCGCGATGAATGGCGGGGAACGGTAGCTCGGTGCTGTCCCGCGGGACCAGGCCGTCGTTGGGCACGCCCGCGATGCTGCTCATGTACGCGTTGGTCAGATCCATGAGGCCGACGGTGGCGATGGCAGAGGAAAGCGCGTTGCTGATGCGTTGGCGAATGAGGTTGACGGCCGATGTGGTCGAGCGGTTGATGACGCCGGGAATGTCGAGTGGGGTGTCCCAGTAATTGTTGACGACGATTTGGGTGATTTGGGAAACCAGCCCGGTGTTGATGATTCCGCTTGCGAAGCTGTTCACGAAGCCGGTCACGGTTCGGCTTGCCTCATAGGTCGAGTAGGCCGAGATGACCGGGATGCTGTCGGTGAGCTCTTCGATGCGCGCGGCGTTCGTGGCCATGTAGGCGGCGCGGGTTCCGGACTTGAGGTCGTCGAGCGACTGGCCGTTGCCGCCGACCGCGCTCAGAAGCAGGTCGCTGAGGTTCGAGGGCGAGGGGTCGGCAATGGGTGTGCCGTGGAACGGGGCCTGGAGCGCCACCCAGCCGACGACGGTGTCACCCCAGAGCTCGGGCGCTTGGAGAAGGGCCTCGAGGGTGTCGAGGCCGCCCTTGCTGTGCGAGACGATGACGATTTGCTTCTCGCTGCTGCGGAGGAATTGGAGGATGGCCGCGGCGTTGTGTGTGACGCTTTCACCGCTGTTGAACGCGGGGGACACGTCGGAGATGTTTTGGTAGTCGATGCGCTCGCCAGGGAAGCCGGGTTCCTGTGTGAGGTCGAAGTGGGCCTCTTGTGTGTGGAACGAAATGAAGCCTCCAGGTTGCAGCGGGAGCGAAATCCGTGGGAGGGCGTTGGCGATGGTGTCACCGATGGCAATGTCGATGCTCTGGTTGAGCGGCAAGTCGATGTGCACGTTGAGCACGCGGGCCGTGTCTCGTAACGCGGTGTTGAGGCCGTCTTCGAGATGGAGGCTCAGCTCCGTGTAGAGCTCCGACATGAAACCGCCGACCAGGAGGATTTCTTGATCCTTGGGCGCATCGATGCCGCCTGTGCCTCCTGCAGCACCGACACCACCTTGGCCGCCGAAGCCCGCCTCGCCTCCGGTTCCGCCCATGGCGGCCGCGCCACCGCTTCCGCCCGTCCCGGCTGTCCCAACAGAAGAATCACCGCAGCCGGTCAGGCCGAACGTCGACAGCGCGAGGCAGGCGTAGAGAGCGCATGAATGTCGGATGAAGCGAAGCATGCGGAGTCGATGGGCGAACGGCGAGCGTCTCATGGTTGGAGCGGCTGGGTCAACGCGGGAACGGTTGGTAATTCACCAAGTTGAGCGGTTTTCGTGACCAAAGCCTAGGGTGACTGGAATCATCCTCGGAGTCAGGCTTTATTGGTGTGGAGGGACACTCGATGAGAGGCACGACGATACTGCTTGCGGCGCTCACGTTCACGGGATGCGCGGGCGATTCGGAGACGGCCTCGTGCATCGAGACGAAGTACCGCGGCGGGCGGCTCATCGACTGCGAGTCGAAGGCGGTCTTCGTTCCCGACACGATGTCAGCTCCGGAGCAGAATGACGCTCAACCAGATGGCTCGACCCGGCCGAAACCGTCGATGATTGGCGCCATCTTGAAGGAGCTCGTCGGCAGCAACGAATACAAGAGCTGTCGAAGCATCGAGATCCCCGAAGGCCGCTGGACGATCTGCGATGGAGGGTTCTCACTGCTCGAACGCAACGAAGAGGCGCAGCGCTCCGCATCCGTTACCTTGGAGCGGAAGCGCTGATTCGATTTGGGTTGGCCGTCGTCCTCGGCGTCGTAATCGCTGGTCCCTTCAGGTAGTCGTGGCATACTGCTGCCCCATGGCATCGATTGCGCCGGCGTCTGCGGACGGCGGGTCGGAGATACGCTGAGTGTCTCCACTCGGCCTCGCGTTGAGCCTCCTGATTGGGGTCTCCCTCGGCTTCTTTGGAGGCGGCGGGTCGATTCTCACCGTGCCGCTCTTGGTCTACGTGTTTGGGCTCGACCCGAAGACGGCGATTGCGAGCTCGCTGCTCGTCGTGGGAGCGGCCAGCACGTCCGGCGCGATTCACCATTGGCGCGTGGGTAACGTGGACCTTCGCACGGGGCTCTTGTTCGGGGCTGCGGGGATGACTGGCGCGTACCTCGGTGGTCGCGTGGGGGCGTTCCTCGACGGGACTCTGCTGCTCCTTCTCTTCGCATGCATGATGGTGTTGACTTCAGTCGCCATGTGGCAAGGGCGCCGTGCGCGCAGCTCTGGTGCTTCGGCTCGAAGGGCCACCGGCCGGCTCGTCTTGCAGGGGCTGGCGGTGGGAAGCTTCACGGGCTTAGTTGGGGCGGGAGGCGGGTTTCTCATCGTCCCCGCGCTGACGCTTTGGGCGGGGCTCTCGATGCACGTGGCCGTCGGGACTTCGTTGTTCATCATCGTGCTCAACACGATGGCGGGCTTTCTCGGGTATCTGAACCACGTGCAGGTCGACTTTGCCCTCATCGGCGCTGTGACCGCGATGGCGATTGCAGGCTCGTTCGCGGGGTCGGCTCTGGCGACACGGATCAATCCCGCTTCGCTTCGCCGGGCCTTCGCGGTGTTCGTCCTCGCGATGGCGACGTTCATCCTGGTGCGGGAGGTCGACCTGTGGATTGCGACGGCACAAGAGGCGCTGCCCGGGACGACGCCGCAGATTGTGTTTGCGGTTCTAATGCTCGCCGTGGGGATTGCGGCGGGTCGCGTCACCAGGCGTGCCGCCCGCGAGCCGCTCGCGGATCGGCTTTTCACAGACGGCGGCGGGATCTGACACGCCGCGCGAGGGTTCATCATGAGCAACACCGAGTTGGCAATTCGTGTCGGGTCCAGGTCGATCTCCGGCTCGGCGCGGTGGCGGCCGCCACACGCTTCGCTGCGTTGCGGCCTCGTCGCCGCGATGTTCGCCTGTAACTTTGGCTGCGGCGACGACGCACAAACGCCCGCCGATCCAGCGGTGCAGGGGCCCATCACCGAGCCTGGGAGTCCGTTCGTCGCGGGCACTCGGGGGTTTACCCTTGCGGACGTCGGGTACGAGCAGGCGGAGTATTTCATCTCGGGGACGGCCGCGTCGTACATCGATGTGGGTGAGCTCAGCGCCGATGGGCGCTGGGAGGTCGAGCAAGGCGACAGCGCGCAGTACACGACGCGCGTTCTTGTGTACCGGCCCATCGATGCCGGCGCGTTCAGCGGGACGGTGCTCGTCGAATGGCTGAACGTGAGCGGGGGGCTCGATGCGGCGCCCGACTGGAGCGCGATGCACACCGAAATCATCCGCGAAGGGCACGTGTGGGTCGGGGTGTCGGCGCAGATTGTCGGCATCGAAGGCTCTGAGGCCGGCTTTGGGTTGCACCTCAAGGCCGTGAGCCCGATCCGCTATGCCCCACTCTCCCATCCGGGCGACAGCTTTTCGTACGATCTGTACGCACAGGCCGCGCAGGCGGTGCGACGCCCCGTGGGCATCGACCCTCTCGATGGGCTGTCCGCGAAACGGGTCATCGCCCTTGGGGAATCGCAGTCGGCCGCGCGTTTGGTCACGTATGTGAACGCGTTGGCGAAGCGCTACGACGTGTTCGATGGGTACCTGATCCACAGCCGGGGCGGGGGCAGCCCTGCGCTTTCACAAAGCCCGCAGGCCGCCGTGCCGACACCGGAGACTGTGCGCGTGCGTGACGACCTAGACGAACCGGTGCTGATGTTTCAAACCGAAACCGACCTGCTCATTCTGGATTCGTTCCCCAGTAGGCAAGCGGACTCGAGCATGTTTCGGCTCTGGGAAGTGGCAGGCACTTCCCACAACGATGTGTACGCGCTGCTCACCAGCAACACGGACCTCGGTGATGACCCGTCGGTCGCCGACGTCGTGGAGGTCACCGAGCCGGTACCGGGTATCATCACCTGCGACACACCGATTAACTCTGGCCCGCAGCACTGGGTGCTGAAGGCAGGCTTGCACGGGCTGGTGCAGTGGACCACGACGGGCGAGCCTCTGCCGGAGGCGGAGCGCCTCGCGATGACGGCGGATGGGAACGCGTTCGAGCTCGACGAGGTAGGCAATGTGCTTGGGGGCATCCGCACGAGCTACGTCGATGCGCCCGTGGCCGTCTTGTCGGGGCTCGGTCAGACCGGGGAGTCATTCTGTCGCCTGTTCGGAACGACCGTGCTGTTCGACGAGGGGATGCTGGACGAGTTGTATCCGACTCGTCAGACGTATCTGGATGCTGTCGACGAGTCGACGGGACGCGCAGTGGCCGCGGGCTTCCTCTTGCCGGTCGACGCCGCGTTGATAGTCGCCGCGGCCGAAGCATCGGACATCGGGAACCAGTAGCGCAGGCTCCGGAGCTGTCTAGAGCCTACGCGGAGCTGGCCGCGGTTTCGCGCAAGAATCGAAACAGCTCGACCATGACTGCGGTGTCGTGGTTGCAATACGTCACGAGTTGCTCGCGCAGCGCGGCGCATTGTGCGGCGGCGAGCTCCGCCGGCCGGCACAGCAGGCGCTCCAGGAGAAACGATGCGACCTGCCCGTCTGACACCTCGAGCTGCTCGTAGGACATTTCGGGAAGCAGCGCCGGAACGACGGCCTTGATGCTGAAGCTACCGCGAAAGTCGGGGTGGTAGACATGGTTGCGAACGAGCGGCAGAAGGTCCTGCAC
>JBAVOF010000380.1:0-5672 GCA_049691835.1 Polyangiales bacterium | reverse complement strand
CGGCTGTGGAGTCATGGTAGCCGCTCCAGAAGCTCAACGCGCGTTCGAGCAGCTCGCTCGGCGTGCCCTCCTTCACCACGTCGCTCGTCCTCACTCGGCCTCTCGCTTCGAGCGCACACAGCTGATCGCGGGCTTGTCCCAACTCGCGGCACAAGGTCTCGCGGTCCACAGCGATCTCGCCGCGAAGTCGGAGGCGCGCGAAGAGATCCATTCCTGGGCTCGACTGGACGAGGTCTCGGAACAAGACGTGGGCTACGACCTGCGTGCTCATGAGCACCGTGTCCTGCTCGTAGCGTTTCGCCAAGACCTCACCGAGCTCCCGTGTGTACGCCGCGTCGCGCACTGGGTCGATCACCGGTTCGCCCCGTCGTTCGACGTAACCCCCAGGGTCTATGATTCGACCAGCCGGCGTCAGCGATCGTCCCCGTTCATCGAGACGGTTGCCAAAGGGATCGATCGGCTCACCAAATCGAATGGTACAGGCGCCGCGCATGCCCACCATCTTTCGAAAGAACGCGAACCATCGGTCGATCCGCGAGAACTCATCATCCTCGATGATGTACCGGGCCTGCCCCTCTTCCACGAGCCAGTCCTTGATGAGTGTCTCCGCTTCGAGGACCAGTGCGTAGTTGATGGTCGTTGGAACGAACCAAACGGGGCGATCCACCCTCCGCACCCGGTTGGTCGTGAAGGCTTCCACCGCTGAGCCCAGAAGCCCCAGCTTGAGTCGGCGCTCGATCATCCCGGAGCGACTGCGCGTCCCTCCTGGGAAAAACAGCGAGTGATAACCCCGCTCGATCATCACCTGGGAGTAGAGCTTCAGTATGTCCTTATATAGGCCGACCCGAATCCGGCGATCGACCCGGTATGCGCCGAGGTTGTGCATGAAGAAGCTGATGATCGGATTGGTGAACAAGTTCTTGCCCGCGCCGTACACGACGGGTGGCAAGCCGGAAATCTCGAGCGCCTGGGAGAGCACGATAGAGTCGAGATTGGAGGAATGGGTTGGAACGAAGACCAGGCTTCCCTCGCCTTGGAGGTGGCGGAGGTGGTCGAGATCGCCTTGGACCTTGAGCACGCGCTCCACCGAGCTGCTCTGCGAACCGATCAGGTCCTTGGTCAGACTCCGCGGCTCCATGACGCCGCCGATGAGTCGAGGCACCGCCCGACGCGAGAACCGGTAGACGCGTGGGTCGAAGTTGCCAGCAACGTCGCGGGTCATATCGGTCACGATGGTGTGTAGAACGCGCCGTTGTTCGGTATCGTCCATCTTGCCGATTCGACGAATCATCGAGCGCCAATAGCCGAGACGATCGCGGGCTTCTTCGTCGCGCTGCTTCTCGAGTCGCCGGATTTCGTGGAACGCAGCATCGTTGAGCGCGATTTCGAGCTTTGCCCTGTCCGTTTCATGAGACGCACAGATCCGTTTCACGACCTCCGAGACGATGTCGTCGCGCTCGCTATTGAACCAGAAGATCGATGGATCGCTTGGACGGGGGACGTAAGCTTTGAGGTGCGGCAGGCGCAGAGGGCGCTCGGACAGGAAGCGTTTCAGCATCGTGACACCCTATACCGCCTCGAAGTACCGACGGAGCTCCCAAGCGCTCACTACCTTGCGATACTCCCGGCACTCCCAATCTCGTGTCCGGATGAAGTGATCGACGAACGGGTCGCCGAGCACGGTCCTGGCCGCGTCGCTGTCCCGCAGCCGCTCCACCGCTGCCTCGAGTGTCAGCGGAAGAGCGAGCGCCGCATCGCCTCCGCGCGTCGCATCACCCGATGCCATCGCAGGAGGGTCCATCTTCCGCGCGATCCCGTGGAGCCCGGATCCTAGGCATGCAGCCATTGCGATGTAGGGGTTGATGTCCGCAGCCGTCTGCCGGAACTCGATCCGCGCTGCCTCTTCGCTCGGTCCGAGGATGACTCGCGCGGCGCACGTCCGGTTCTCGATGCCCCAGGACGCGTTCAGCGGAGCCCAGACGCCCGGGACGTATCGCTTGTAGCTGTTGATGAAAGGCGAGTAGAAGGCGGTGAGCTCGGGAGCCAGGGTGACCAATCCGCCCAGGTAATGAAGACCGACTTCACTCAGGCGCTCGCCTTCCTCCGCAGCGAAGAGATTGTTCTGCTCTTCGGCGTCCCAGAGACTCTGATGAAGATGGCCACTCGAGCCTGGGAGATCTGGATTCCACTTCGCCATGAACGTGACGGAGAGATCATGCCGCGCGCAGACCTGCTTGATCGTCGTCTTGAACAATGCGGCCTTGTCTGCAGCGGGCAGGACGTCGTCGTAGCGCAGCGCGGCTTCCCATACCCCTGGTCCGGTCTCGGTATGGAGGCCCTCGATCTCGATCTCGTACGCTTCGCACGTCTCCAAGATGTCGTCGACGAGGACTTGGTGCTGACCTTCGCGCACCCAGGAGTAGCCGAACATGCCAGGGCTCAACGGCTCCAGTCCACGGAAATCCTTCTGGTGCAGTGATTGTGGGGTCTCTCGAAAGACCCAGAACTCGAATTCAGCCGAGAACTTCGCGCTGAAGCCGGCGTCGCTCGCTCTCTGGCTCACCGACTTGAGTAGGTTGCGAGGACATGCAGGATGAGGCTCACCATCTTGGGTATAGAAGTCGACGAGAAAATTCGCAGTATCGGGCGCGTCGGGCAGAACGCGAAACGTGGACGAGTCGATTCGCGCGAGGGCGTCCGGGTAGCCAGTCGCCCAACCGGTGACCTTTGCGTTGTCGTAGAGCCGGTCGGAGACGTCCCATCCGAAGATGACGTCACAGAAACCAAACCCCTTGTCCAACGCGGACCAGAATTTCTCGAGGCTGATGTACTTGCCGCGAAGCACTCCATCGACGTCGAATCCTCCGACTTTGACTTTCTTGATGCCCTTTGTCTTGAAGTCGCGATGCAGCTCTTCGCTCACAGATCCTCCTCGGGGGCCGGAAGCATACCCCTTTTTCTCCTTTGTGGGTGGCGTTACTAGTCGGGCTTTTGAGGTGCTTTTCGGATCGCCAGGAGTCGGACTTCGGTCAACTCGGCGATGGCGAAACGGATCCCCTCGCGGCCGAGCCCGCTGTCCTTGACTCCGCCGTACGGCATGTGGTCAACACGCCACGAAGGCACGTCCCCAATGATGACACCCCCGACATCCAGCTCGTCCCATGCTTGTTGAATCTTGGTGATGTCCCGCACGAAAAGCCCGGCTTGAAGGCCGTACCGGCTGTGGTTCACGATCCGAATCGCCTCGTCGAACGTAGCGAAGGACTCCAACGTCGCGGTGGGACCAAACGCTTCGCTCGAGTACAGCAACGCGTCTTTGGGAACGGACTCCAGCAGAGTGGGCTCGACCATCTTCCCGTTGCGCCCGCCTCCACACAAGATCGTGGCGCCAGCGGCGACCGCCTGTCGAATCCAATCTTCGATGCGCTCCGCTTCTTTTTCGGAGATGATCGGTCCGACGAACGTGCGTTCATCTCGCGGATCACCCATGTGCAATGCGCGTGCATCGTCGACGAGCCTGGCTCTGAGCTCGTCGTAGATCGACGCGTGGATCAGGATGCGCTGGACACTGATGCAGCTTTGCCCGGACTGATAGAACGCACCGACGCGAATACGCTCGACGACGTCGTCGAGGTCGGCATCGTGGTCCACGACCACCGCCGCGTTGCCACCGAGCTCCAGGACCACGCGCTTCTTTCCGGCGTCCTTCTTGAGCTGCCAGCCCACTTTGGGTGACCCGGTAAAGCTGAGTAGCTTGAGCCGCTGGTCCGTCGTGAAGGGTCCGGCGTCGGCCACCCGACACGGGAGGATGGAAAAGGCGCCCTCCGGTAGGTCGGTTTCCGCGAGCACCTCGCCGACGATGAGCGCTCCCACCGGAGTCAGACTGGACGGCTTGAGCACGAATGGGCAACCGGCGGCGATTGCAGGAGCGACTTTGTGCGCCACGAGGTTGAGCGGGAAATTGAACGGCGTGATGAACGAGCATGCGCCTACGGGCACGCGTTTCCACATACCCGTGTAGGCGACGGCCCGTGCGCTGAGGTCCATCGGGAACACTTCCCCGTACGTTCGGCCGGATTCCTCCGATGCGAACCGGAATGTCTCTATCAGCCGTGCGACTTCACCACGGGAATCCCGGATCGGCTTTCCGGCCTCGATGCACAGGGCTTCCGCCAGCTCATCGGCGCGCTCTGTGAAGCGCGACACGCAGTGCGCCAGGACTTCACGCCGGACGTAGGCTGGGAGCTGCGCCATCGGCCGCTCGGCCCGATGGGCGGCTTCGATAGCTCGCTCGATGGTGTCGGGGTTTGCGAGCGCGACGTGGGTGACGACCTCGTCGGTGTACTTATCGGTGACGGCGAGCGTGTCGCTCGAGCTCTCTGGGGAACCGCCTACGTAGTAGGGATACCGTTCAGCGACCATCGCTCCCTATTTAGACGGGATCCAGCGGTGAACCAAGCCCAAACCCACGACGAAGAAGAGTGCGACCGACGCGTGCCCGAGCAGCTCGTGTGAGGTGCCTGGAATGGGGCAGTGGGCTTTGAGCACGAAATTGGCGGCCACGCCCGCGGCGGCGGCCGCGACGAGACTCCCAAATGCATTTCCCCGATCAACGAGGCGAAGCAACGCATACACTGGCACGCCCAAGAGGAGACCCACGCCCATGCAGACGCCGGCCAAAATACCGCCGCCATGATCGTGCGCAGGTGCCATCGTAGCGGGGTATGGCCAGAACGCAGCCACGATGGTCGCGGCGACGGCCAAGAAAATCAGAGACGCCGTCTGCCAGCGCGGAAGTGCAGGCAGGTGTACGGGTCGTGTAACCATGAACATGGCGAGCAGCAGCAAGATGATGAAAACCACCAGGCTGGTTGCCCATTGCGCGGTTCGGGCATGATCACCCACCAACGGGAACGCATACCAGCCCAAGAGCGCAAGCAGTGAAAACACCCCCAGGACGATCAATCGCCGTCCCCTGGTCGACCGGCTCCGCAGAAAACCGCCGATCGATCGATCGTTCTCGTGGCACCGTGTCTGCAGCTCGACGAACATCTGTTCTAGAAGCTCGCCGTTCTGCGGCATGCCGGCCGCATCGAGCTCCCGCAGGCGCTCGCCGAGACCGTCGTCGGTGCTGTCGCTTTCACCAGTCATTCATCACCACGTACTTCCGAGACCAACAATTGTTTCAAAGTCGCATAGGCTCGATGTGCCCGCACGCGCACAGCACCCTCCGAAGTGCCCACGATTGCGGCCACCTCCGCATAAGGACGCTCTTGGAACCAGTGGAGCTCGACCACCTCCCGTTGGCTGGTGGGAAGCTTCTCTAGGGCCAGGTGCAGGAGCTCGGAACGCTGCTGCAGCTCCATGGGCGTGAAATCGGCTTCAGGAGCCGCCTGCGTGTCGACCTCGATGGCGGTCGCCTTACGCCGCTTGGTCCGGCGCCAATGTTCTCGGACGAGATTCATCGCAATGGTCATGACCCATGGTCGAAGCGTCGAGCCCTGGCGGAAATCGTTGCGCGCACCGTGAAGCCGGAAGAAGGTCTGCTGGACGATCTCGCCAGCGAGCTCGTCATCACGCAGGTGCCTCCTGGTGAGGCGTAGGAGGATCGGCGCGTAGCGGTCGAACAGCACGCGGAAGGCTGCCTGGTCGCCGTCTACATAGGCCTCCAT
>JBAVOF010000379.1:0-12432 GCA_049691835.1 Polyangiales bacterium | reverse complement strand
AGCTTGAGCCGCTAGTTGCGCCGATAGCGGCGAATCCCCAAGCAAGAGCCAAGAATCAATAGAAGAAGACCGGCAGGCTCGCCTTGGCCCGTCACCCCGACGTGACAGCCCGTACCGCGCCCACCTTGAAGAACGAAGTCATTGTCTTCGACGACGTCGGGTATCCCGTCGCCGTCTGAGTCGATCGTTCGCGGGTCGGGGACCGTGCAGGTGCTTTGCTCGCCACAGGTAGCGTCGCCCGTGCACTGCTCGTCGTTCGTGCATGCGCTACCGGGGTTCCAACGACAGTCGCGAGCGCAAGCCCTAGGCGCATCCCCGTTGGCGCCTCCGTCATCGCAGACCTCACCCACGTCGACGACACCGTCACCACAAGTCCCGAGGACACAGAGGTGGCTCGTGCAACGCTGGCCGCTCGCACAGTCGCCGTCCTGCGCACAGAGCTCGCATGTGTTCGACGCCGGATCACAGATTCCGCTCGCGCATACAGACGTTTCGTTGGATTCGTCACAGGGGCCCGAGCCGACTGGGTAGCGGCAAATCTCCGACGGATCGTCGCACACGAGCAAGTTGCCGACGCAGTCCGCGGTCGAGGCGCAGCTTCCGTGTCCGGCATTGAATAAGCAGGTATCGGTGCATGCATTCGCGTCGTCGTCGTCACCGTCATCGCACGATTCGCCCGGATCCACGACACCGTCGCCGCAAGTTCGAACGACGCAGGTGTGGGCTTCGCAACGCTGTCCGACGGGGCAATCCCCATCATCGACACAGGCTTCGCACGTGCTGGAGAATTGGTCGCAGACGCCGCTCTCACAGACGGCACTCTCGTCGGCTTCGGTGCATGGGCCGTTTCCGTTCACGCGCTGGCAGAGGAGGCTCGTCGGCTCGCAGACGATCCCGACGCCAATTGCACAGTCGTCCTGCGCCGTGCAAGCGCCGAATCCCACGTTGAAGCGGCACCCGTTGTTGCAGGCGTTCCCGTCGTCGCCGTCCCCGTCATCGCAGGCTTCTGGGGCTGGAACCGCCGTGACATAGCCGTCACCGCAGGCTTGCTGCCAGTTGGGCGTGCCGTCTCCATCGTCGTCGGAAACGCTGGCACCGGTGAGCGGCGAGCCAACGACCGCGCACCCAGGGGGGCTGCCCGCACCCAAGCAATCCCCATCGAACGCGTCATCGAGGCCGTCCCGGTCGTGATCGTTGCCGAGCGCAACGATATCGCGGATCTGATCATCGTCCGCGTCGAAGGCTTCGTCGGTGTCACCGATCCCATCTGCATCCGAATCGTCGTCGAGATAGTCCGGAAGGGAGTCGCCTCCGATGAGGGTTGCATCCGTGTTGACCGGAGAGAGCAAGGACAGACCGTCGCACTGGCCGTCGAGCGGCGTCGCGTCCACGCATCCGTCGGGCAAACCATCGCCGTCGTCGTCGGCCCCGCCCGCTTCACGTGTATCGGACAACCCATCGCCATCAGAATCCAGGTCGAGATAGTCCTGTAGGAGATCCGTGTCCTGGTCGTTGGCGTCTGCCGGGTCGCCATCGCCATTTGGATCGGCATTGTCGACGGCGGTGGGGATGCCGTCGCCATCGTCGTCTGCATCGCGGAAATCGGGCGAGCCGTCGCCTTCTCGATCTGCAGTGCCTTCGTGAACGTCCCAGAGCCCGTCCCCATCGGTGTCGAATGCGAGCGAACCAGAAACCAATTCTTCATCCCCCGGTTCGCCGGGCAAGGCCCCGTAGTGGATACCAGGAGGGTCGGTCGCATCGGTTTGCACGCCCGGGATGCCACCAGTGACGTCGACTGTGCAGGCGACCACCGCCCCTTGCAGCAACACATGGCCCCCTGCGCCGCCGCCACCAGTTCCGTGATCATCAAACTGCGCGCTGCCACCTTCGCCGCCGATTGCCCGCGCCGACCCGCAGCTCAGACCGCCCGACGTGCGAACGACAATCAGCCCACCTGCACCGGCGCCGCCTGCTGCGTCGTTGAACGAGCCTGTCGAATCCCCACCGTCGTTGCCATTGGCCTCGATCGAACCGGTGCCCGCAATGCTCGCCGCGCGTACGAAAACGATCCCGCCACCATCGCTGCCCCTGCCGCCGACGCCATTGTTCTGCTGTCCTGCTCCACCACCGCCGCCCATCGTCAGCCGGGTCAGGGCCGTATACGTCAGCGGTGCTCCTCCAAGACCACCGATGTCTCGCCCCGCGCCGGCAATGATCGGATCCGGATCGGCTCGCCAGGTCCGTCCCCCGAGGCCTCCCAGCCCGCCGTGCCCGCCTCCGCCGCCGCCAGAGTTGTGGCAAACGCCGCCGCCCCCACCGTTGGCGCGGTTACCGCGCCCTGTGCCTCCGGGCGGTGCGGCACCGAGTAAGTCGAGGCCGGCGATACTCTCGCCTTTCTCCGCGCCTTGCGGGTTGGGTTCGTCCAGGCCGGTGCATCCATTGGAGCCGGAGTTGCCGCGATTGGTTCCGCCCAGGAAGCCGGCGCCGTTCGCCGAGATCCGGCCGTCGATCGTGACGGTCCCTGTCGCGAAGAACGCCGCGATCCCCCCTTCGCGTGTAACCGGATCCCAATCGGCTGCCCGGATTTCGCCGGTGGCATCGATGGTCACGTCGCTGTACTCCGGTATGAACACGACCTGGCTGTTCGCCGCGGGGAATCCGCCGGTCATCGCATCGCGCAAGTGCAGGACGTTGCCCAAGATGCTGTCCACGCGTGCAAGCTCGAAGCGCCCGACCAACTGCCCCGAAAGGTCGACCTCGCTCTGGTCTCCGGAATCAGGGATTGCGAGCCCGTTGACCTGCCACACCAAAACGAGGTCACCGGGGCTGAACTTCGTCCCATCAGCGACTTGGACGGTCGTGGCACCGGCGGCAAGATCGACAGCAAGGCCACTGTACGCGTTGACCACCTCGGGTCCGGCCACAACCCTCGAGCCGTGGTGCCCGTCACCGTGACCGAAGTAGTCCTCCGCAGCGAACCCCACAGCGGGACTCGCTCCGATCAGACAGAGCTGAGCCAAGACGGAAATCGATGTGCGAAGCGGTCGATACTGCACGGTTTCTCTCGTTACCGGGCGCCCCCAAAGGCCCCAGTTGAAACCATCACACAATATCAACGGATTTGTTCAACTGCAATGGATGAGCTGGAAAACGGCTCCGATCCTCCCCCGGGCCAGAAAACCCTTTGATTTCCGGCTTAGTCGGGAGCGGGAAGCGTGGAGGCTCCCATGAGGAAGGTATCCACTGCCCTGGCGACCCCACGGCCCTCTGCAATCCCCCAGACGACAAGGGACTGGCCACGTCGACAGTCGCCCGCCGCGAAGACGCCCCGGGTATTGGTGGCGTACTTGCCGTACTCCGCTTTGAAGTTGCTGCGAGGGTCGCGCTCGAGCCCGAGCTGCTCGGCGAGGGTGTCCTCCGGCCCGAGAAAACCCATGGCCAGAAGCACCAGGTCGGCCTCGAAGATCTCTTCGGAGCCCCGCACCTCGCTCATCCGCCATTTCCCTTCCGCGTCCTTCGTCCACTCGACCCGCACCGTCTCGACGCCCGCAACGTTCCCGTTGCCGTCATCGAGGAAGCGCTTGCTGAGGACACGGAACTCCCGAGGGTCCTTCCCAAACTTTGCGGCCGCCTCTTCGTGGCCGTAGTCCACCCGGAAGATGACGGGCCACTCGGGCCAGGGATTGTCCGCCGCGCGAACGGCCGGGGGCTTTGGCAAGAGCTCGAAGTTGACCAGCGATGCGCATCCATGACGAAGCGAGGTGCCGATGCAGTCGGTTCCGGTATCGCCACCGCCGATCACGAGGACTCGTTTGCCCTTCGCGCTGATGTAAGCCCGATCTTCGAGCTTGCTGTCCATCAAGCTCTTGGTGTTCTTGTAGAGGAACTCCATTGCGAAATGGATGCCTTCGAGGTCGCGTCCCGCAATCGGCAAGTCCCGGGGGCGCGTCGCACCACACGCCAGAATGAGGGCGTCGTGCTCGCTTCGCACTTTCTGGGCGTCTTTGTTCACGCCGACGTGTGCATTGGTTACGAACCGCACCCCCTCGGCGCGCATGATGTCGAGGCGGCGTTCTACGATGCCCTTGTCGAGCTTCATGTTCGGGATACCGTACGTGAGCAGGCCTCCGATTCGGTCATCGCGCTCATAGACGGTGACGCTGTGACCGGCCCGGTTGAGTTGCTGAGCGGCCGTGAGCCCTGCCGGCCCGCTCCCGATGATGGCGACCTTCTTTCCTGTGCGCTGTTCAGGAGGTTCGGGCTGGATCCAACCCTCTTCGAAGCCGCGGTCGACGATCGCACACTCGATGTTCTTGATGGTGACGGCGGGCTCGTTGATACCCAACACGCACGCCCCCTCGCAGGGGGCGGGACAGACCCGTCCGGTGAACTCGGGAAAATTGTTCGTCTTGTGGAGACGATCGAGCGCCTCCCGCCAACGGCCGCGGTAGACGAGGTCGTTCCATTCGGGGATCAGATTGTCGATCGGGCAACCGGTCGCCGATTGGCAGAACGGCACACCGCAATCCATGCAACGCGCACCCTGCCTGCGAAGCTGCTTCTCCGGCACGTCGACCGTGAACTCTTGCCAGCCCAGGACGCGCTTGACGGGGTCGCGGTAAGGAACAGTCTCTCGCGGATATTCCTTAAAACCAGTGGTCTTGCCCATCGTCCTACTCCGCCGCCGGAAGGCCGTGTAGCTCGGCGAGCTCCGGGCCGGGCACGCCCACCGAGAGGTCGCCGGTTTCGCGAAGCACGCGTTTGTAGTCGGTCGGCATGACCTTCACCAACTGGCGAACCGCACTTTGCCAGTCCTGCAGCAGGCGCGCAGCCACCGCCGAGCCGGTGTATGCGAGATGCTCTTCGATGAGTTCCTTTACGACGGCGATCTCTTCTCGGTACTCGAGGTGCTCGAGCTCTACCATCTCCTGGTTGCATTTCTCAGGGAACTTGCCTTTCGTGTCGAGCACGTACGCGACGCCGCCGCTCATGCCTGCGCCGAAATTGCGGCCGGTATCACCCAAGATCACCACTCGGCCACCCGTCATGTACTCACACGCATGATCGCCGACACCTTCGATCACCGCCCACGCACCCGAATTTCGAACGCAGAAGCGCTCGGCCGCGCGGCCGCGGAAGAAGGCCTTGCCTCGAACCGCGCCATACAACACTACGTTGCCGACGATCATGTTCTCGGCTGGCACGAACGTCGCGCGCTTCGAGGGATAGACGATGATCTTGCCGCCGGACAAGCCCTTACCGACATAGTCGTTCGCGTCGCCCTCCAACTCAAGCGTCACGCCTTTGGCGAGCCATGCTCCAAAGCTCTGCCCCGCGGAGCCTTCGAACTTGAAGTGCACCGTGCCGTCGGGGAGAAGCTCTTCGCCCCAGGCCTTGGCGATCTCGTGGCTGAGCATGGTGCCAACCGTACGGTTGGTGTTCTTGATCTTTAGGTCGCCTCGAACAGGCTTGCCGGCTGTAATGGCCGCTTGGGCTAGATCGATCAACCGGTTGTCGAGCGCCTTGTCCAAGCCGTGGTCCTGCTGCTTCGTGCAATAGACTTCGGTCACCGCGTTCTTCTTCTTCGCAGGCGTGAGGATTGGAGCCAGATCGATGCCCCGGGCCTTCCAGTGGACGATGGCGTCAGCTGTGTCGAGCATGTCGACGCGACCGATCAACTCCCTGAAGGTGCGGAACCCGAGAGAGGCCATGATCTCGCGCGCCTCCTCAGCGACCATGAAGAGATAGTTGATCACATGCTCCGGCTTGCCCTTGAACTTTGCGCGAAGCTCGGGGTCCTGCGTCGCGATCCCGACGGGACAGGTGTTGAGATGGCACTTGCGCATCATGATGCAGCCCATGGCGATCAGGGGTGCGGTGCTCAAGCCG
This sequence comes from Polyangiales bacterium, assembly GCA_049691835.1. Lineage (GTDB taxonomy): Bacteria > Myxococcota_A > Polyangia > Polyangiales > Houyiibacteriaceae > SG8-38. The sequence continues at coordinate 6,543 of JBAVOF010000379.1, read as the reverse complement.
ACCTCCTCGGCCCCGAGCAGGCCGGCGATCACCACGTCGCGTCCGGTCTTGATCTGGCCGTCCGTCTGCAGGACCACACGGCTGCGTAGGTCGTTCATGACCAGCGTCTGGTGCGTCTCGGAGATACCGAGCTCCCAGGGAAGGCCGGCATGCTTGATCGAGGTGAGCGGGGACGCACCAGTGCCGCCATCGTGTCCGCTGATGAGGATGTGATCGGCATGCGCCTTCGAGACACCAGCGGCGATCGTACCAACGCCAACCTCGCTCACCAGCTTCACACTGATGCGTGCCGACGGATTGCTGTTCTTGAGGTCATGGATGAGCTGCGCCAGATCCTCGATCGAATAGATGTCGTGATGCGGAGGCGGGCTGATCAAGCCAACGCCCGGTGTCGAATGTCGGACGGACGCGATCTTCTCGTCGACTTTGCGACCCGGCAGCTCGCCGCCTTCACCGGGCTTGGCGCCCTGCGCCATCTTGATCTGAAGCTCGTCGGCGTTCGTGAGGTAGTTTATCGTGACGCCGAAGCGCCCTGACGCGACCTGTTTGATCGCCGATCGCATCGGGTTCATCGAGCCATCCGGGAGCGGTTTGTAGCGCTCCGGGTCCTCACCGCCCTCGCCGGTGTTCGATTTGCCGCCGAGCTTGTTCATCGCGATGGCAAGCGTCGAGTGCGCCTCCATCGAAATGGAGCCGAAGCTCATTGCGCCGGTGGCAAACCGTTTGACGATCTCCCTCGCCGGCTCGACGTCGCTCAATGGAATGCTCTGGCCCTTCTTGAAGCGCATCAGGCCTCGTAGCGTGCAACGGTCCCGGGCGCTGTCGTTCGCATGTTCGGCGAAGCGCCGGTATGCATCGACGTCGTTCGCGCGTGCGGCGCCCTGTAGGTTCGCAATCGTCTCCGGGTTCCACATGTGGCGCTCGCCACCGGCGCGCCAATGGAACTGCCCGTCGTTCGGGAGCATCGGGAGCCGGAGCTCGTCTTCGTCGGGATAGCCAACTGCGTGGCGCTCCACGAGCTCCTGCGCGATCACGTTGAACCCGACACCTTGAATGCGGCTCGCGGTCCCGGAAAAACAGACGTCGATTACGGAGCTATTGAGACCGACCGCTTCGAAGATCTGCGCGCCCTTGTACGACTGAAGGGTCGAAATTCCCATCTTCGCGAAAACTTTGAGCATGCCCTTGGCGACGGCCTTGCGATAGCCCGACACGATGCTGTCGTCGTCTGGGAACTTCTCGGCAGCGAGCGTGCCGCGGCGACGTTCCTCCCAGAGCGCCTCGAACGCCAAGTAGGGGTTGATCGCGTCCGCTCCATAACCGACCAGACAGCAGTGATGGTGTACCTCGCGCGCCTCTCCGGTTTCGACGACGAGGCCGACCCGGGTGCGTTTCTCCGTCCCAACCAGGTGATGGTGCGCCGCGCCGACGGCGAGCAGCGCGCTCACCGGGATGCGATCTCTGCCGGTGGCCCGGTCGGTGAGGACGATGATGCTGTAGCCTTCATCGACGGCCCTCTCGGTCTCTTGACGGATGCGTCGTAGCGCTGGCTCGAGGCCGTCTGCGCCTTCGCTTCGAGGCCAAGTGATGTCGATGACCTTGCTTCGCCACCCGCGCTCATCGAGAGTCTTGAGCGCGTTGACCTCCTCGTTGGTCAGGATTGGATGGGGAACTCGAAGCCGATTCGCATGCTCCGGCGTCGTCGTGAGCAGGTTTCTCTCAGGCCCGATGTAGCACTCGACCGCCATGATCACTTCCTCGCGGATGGAGTCGATAGGCGGATTGGTGACCTGAGCGAAGAGCTGCTTGAAGTAGTCATACGCGAGACGCGGCTGGTCGCTCAAGACCGCAAGCGCCGAGTCGTTGCCCATGGACCCAACCGGATCGCGCTTCTCGACGATCATCGGTCGCAGCATGAACTGCATCGTCTCGGTCGTGTAACCGAACGACTGCATGCGTGGCAGAAGCGTCTCCGGATCGAAACCGTGAGCGTCGGCATTGACGGGGAGCTTGGTCAATCTGAGGCGTTGCTTCCGCACCCATTCGCCGTACGGCCGACGTGATGCGATCTCGTTCTTGAGCTCTTCGTCAGGAATCATGCGCCCCTGCTCGAAGTCGATCAGGAACATGCGACCGGGCTTCAAGCGGCCCTTGTGCTTCACGGTTTCCGGAGGAACCGGGAGAACGCCGACCTCCGACGCCATGATCACCCGATCGTCATGGGTGAGGTAGTAGCGACTGGGACGCAGTCCGTTGCGGTCGAGCACCGCACCGATGACGGTCCCATCCGTGAACGCAATCGATGCAGGGCCGTCCCAGGGCTCCATCAGACAGGAGTAGAACTCGTAGAAATCGCGCTTGGCCGGCGACATGTGCTCGTGCTTCTGCCAGGCCTCGGGAATCATCATCATCGCTGCCTCGGGCATCGTGCGCCCGTTCATGTACAGAAACTCGAGCACGTTATCGAGCGTGCCCGAATCGGACAGACCGAGCTCCGCGACGGGGAACAGCTTGCGCAAGTCATCGCCGAACAGCTCGCTTTCGACGACACCCTGTCGGGAATGCATGGCGTTCTTGTTACCGCGAAGAGTGTTGATCTCGCCATTGTGGCTCAAACACCGCAGAGGCTGCGCGCGTTCCCAGGTCGGAAACGTATTGGTTGCGAAGCGCGAGTGGACCATCGCCAGATGCGTCTCGTAGTCCGGATCGGTCAGATCTCCGTAGAACGGAAGCACCTGCTCGCACGCGAGCATGCCCTTGTAGATGATGGTTTTGCTCGAGAGCGAGCAAGCGTAGAGCATCGACCGCTGCTTGAGACTCTGGTCGACGCGCAACGGGCTCGCCGAGCTCTTGCGGATGACGTAGAGTTGCCGCTCGAACGCGTCCCGGTCGAGCCCGTCGGACGCCCCGATGAAGAGCTGTTCGATGCGTGGCATGCTTTCGAGCGCGGTGGGTCCGAGGTTGGCGCCGTCGGGATCGGTTGGCACGACACGCCAACCGAGAAAGCGCTGCCCCTGAGCCTCGATCGCCCTCAAGAACGCTGCCTTGCAGTACGCACGTTCGGCGTCATCGGTCGGCAAGAAAATGTTGCCGACACCGTACTTGCCGGGCGGAGGGAGCTCGATACCCAGCTCTTTGTTGGCCGCGCGGCGCAACAGCTTGTCGGGAATGGCGGTGAGCATCCCGGCACCATCGCCGGTGTTCGTCTCTGAGCCACGGGCGCCTCGGTGGTCCATGTTGCAGAGGATGCGATTCGCGTCCTTTACGATCTGATGCGAGGCCACGCCCTTGATCTGAGCAACGAAGCCGACGCCGCACGCGTCCTTCTCGTTCGCGGGGTCGTAGAGACCGTGTTTTTCGGGGAGTCCGTACTGCATGTTCAGGTGATCTATGGGGGTTTAGGTGGCGCTTTGAGAAAAGGAGGCAGTCCCCTTTTCAAAGAGGGTTAGGAGGCTCGGTGGGTTTCCGGGGTGTCTGGCGGACGGCGGGGACGCTTGCGGCGCCTCGCATCGGACGAGGGCTCGCTTGGAGGCAGGGCGACTTCCACCCTCTCCGTGTGGGTCGAAAGCACCACCATAGTCTCGGTGCTCGCGACCCCTTTCATGGATCGGATGCGGCTAATCAGCTGCTCCAAATCCTCGGTGTTTCGGGTCTTTACCTTGAGAAGCAGCGTGTGGCCACCGGTGACGTGGTGGCACTCGAGAACCTGGGCGATGGAGTCGACCCAGATCTCGAAGGCCGAAAGGAGCCGGGGGTCGCTGATCGAAACCCCGATGAACGCTGCGATGTCGAGGCCAACCTTGCGGGCGTTCACCAAGGCGTGGTATCCGCGGATGATTCCTGCGTTCTCGAGCTTGCGCACTCGTTCCATCACCGAGGGCGCCGTGAGTCCGACCGCGGCCCCAATTTCCTTGAGAGATCGCTTGCAATCGGTCTGCAGCTCGTTCAGCAGCTGCCGATCAATATCATCCAGATCCGGTGTTTCTCCTAAAAACATTAGGCCGCAACCTTTTGAGGCCTAATAGATAGGGCCCGAAACGCCCAAAGTCAAACACCCGAGTGTAGAGGCAAATTAGGTTTGGAAATTGTGTTTATAGTGTAATACTTTGATGTAGACGGTTTCCGGGGTCCGGGCCGTCCTGTCTTGCACCAGTGTATGGAGGATTCGAACGTCGAGACCATGGAGCCGGTACGCCCCAGCCGAAAGCGGAGGCCATCCGCAGAGTCTCGAGTTCCCGAGCGCACCCCGCCGGAGACCATCGGACGGTACCAACTCTGCTTCGAGCTGGCTTCCGGGGGCATGGCGAGCGTCTATCTGGCGCGCGCGGAAGGGACTCCTGGTTTCCAGAAGCTCGTTGCGCTCAAGCGAATTCACCCTCACCTGGCCGAGGAGAAAGACTACGTGGAGATGTTCCTCGATGAAGCGCGCATCGCCTCGCGGATCACCCACGCGAACGTTTGCAGAGTGCTCGACTTCGGCGGGGCCGATGGCGAGCACTACATCGCGATGGAGTACCTGGTTGGAGAACCGCTGTCCCGTGTCCATCGTCGAGTGGTCGCCAATGCGGAACAACGAACTTCCCCGCTGCTCCCGGCAAGGATGGCGCGCGTCATCGCCCAGGCCTGCGAGGGCCTTCATGCTGCACACGAGCTGAAGGACGTCGATGGCGAGTCCCTGCGGGTCGTGCACAGAGACGTTTCGGCTGAGAATCTCTTCGTGACCTACGATGGTGAGACACAAGTCGTGGATTTCGGCATCGCACACGCACGGCAGCGCGTTCACCACACGGAAGCTGGCCAAGTCAAAGGTACGTTCCCATACATGGCACCCGAGCAGATGACCGCGGCGGTCGTCGACCGTCGCGTCGACATATGGGCGCTAGGGGTCGTCCTGTGGGAGCTGTTGACACTTCGCCGCCTCTTCCTGCGGGACGGCGACGTGAATACCATGTATGCGGTCCTATCGGCTGAGATTCGCCCACCGTCCGACTATCGCAGTGACGTGCCCGCGGAGCTCGACGAGATCGTGCTCAAGGCTCTGCAACGAAACCCAGACGAGCGCTGGCAGAGTGCTCGCGAGATGGGCAAAGCGCTTCGCCGTTTCCTGGCGCGGCAGGATGAGCTCGTTGGACCCGCCGAGATCGCCGATTGGATGGCGGAGCTCTTTCCGAACGGTGAGGCGCAGAAGCGGCAGCTCATGGAGATCGCCCGATCCGGCGAGGTGCCCGCGATGTCCATACCCCCGAGGCGGGCCGAAGATCAGAGTGGTCACGCAGCAATGCGAATTCCATCGACGGGAGGCGGTCGGGCTCGGCCTGCGCCGCCCTTGCCTGCCAGCTTGCTCGTGATGGTGATCGGAGTTGCGACGGTGCTAACCGTCGTCGCGCTCGATTGGCTGCGGCAGTAGCGTCATCAATCCGATCGCGAAGAAGGGCGGGCCGCCCGCATGCACCAGACCTCTGAGACGCCCGTGACGATCGAGCAGCGGTGCACCGGAGCTGCCTTGCCGAATCGGGCAGGACGAGAGTACGCGAATGGAAGCGGGTGCGGCCGAGCTCCAAGGTGAGAGCCGATCGCTGCGATCGACAACGCACCGTCGGCTCATCACCTGGTGCCGGGTGTCGTAGAAGCGGTCCGCGGTAACCGATACCATTTCCACGACTTCTCCGAACCCCAGCTCTCCATGACCAAGTGGGATCCAAGGACGCGCCGTACCTTCGTGGAGTTGCAAGATCGCGTAGTCCGGTGAGAGCAAGGTATCGCTGGATCTCGAGAGCATCACGATACGCTCGCAGGCTACCCACTCGGGCGGCCGGCCCTCGGTTCCCGGGAAGCCCAACCAGACCCCGCCACAGCTCTCTCCGTTCGCGCGCTCCCAAGAGACGCAGTGACCGGCGGTGACCGCCGTGCGCGGACCGACGAGCGCTGCAGTGCAGCGGGTCGGCTCGACCGGTGCTGAAAGTCCGACCAGTAGCGCGACGGACGCGTTGCACGAACTGTTGGCCGGACAGGAGACCTCGAAACGCGGCGGACCGGGTTCGGTATACAGCGCGGTCGTTGAAGAGCTGGTCTGGCAGGCCGTCCACGAGAGAACCGCCAGCAAGCAAGCCCAAGCGACAATTCGTGAGCGACCAGCCATCACATCACGTTACCAAGCCTGCTCTAGATCGCCAGATCCTGCGCGGAGAGCCTGTTTATTGTCGTGAAGACGGATTTTCGGTACACCGGATCGGGATGCTCCGCACGTTCGGGATCGCACTGCTGTGCCTTGCCGCGACAGCGCCGTCCCCAGCGGGTGCCGAGGCGCCAGTGGTAATCGTGAAACGAGGCGACGCGCTGAGCGTGATTGCGCGGCGCGCTGGCGTCTCGGTGGAACAGCTCCAAAGCTGGAACAACCTGAGCGGCGACAAGATCCGAATCGGGCAGACCCTCGTCGTTGGACCAAGTGTCGAGCGCCGGGAAGAGAAGAAGGCGAAAGCGGAACCGCCACCAACGAATCACGGCGCCGCCACCGGCGACGCGGACGACGGTATCGATTGGACA
>JBAVOF010000378.1:0-3211 GCA_049691835.1 Polyangiales bacterium | reverse complement strand
ATCGACAGCATCGCATAGCCGGCGGAATGTCAGCGTGAAGTCAGCTGCGTTTTCCGCCATGCGTATGAGTAGATCCCGGGCGAGTGGAACATCACCTTCCCGTGCCTCCGTGAGGCCGAGCTTTCGTTGCAAGCCGGCTCGATAATAGTGCTCGAATCGGCCCGGAAATGTTTGGATGACCTCCGTGGCCAGAGCGACTGCAGCATGGGGATCGTCAGCAATCAGTGGCAAGAGAGCATTTGCCAGCCCGGCCAGGTTCCAATGCGCGATCGAGGGCTGATTGCCGAAGGCGTATCGGCCCCGGTGATCGATAGAGCTGTAGACCGTGTCGGGATGGTAACCGTCCATGAATGCACAGGGGCCGTAGTCGATCGTCTCCCCGGCGATCGACATGTTGTCCGTGTTCATGACGCCATGAATGAAACCAACCAACTGCCAACGGGCGATCAGCTCTGCTTGCCGCTCCATCACGGCGCCGAGCAAAGCCAGTATCGGGTTATCGGCTCGAGACGCCTCAGGGTAGTGACGGGCGATCACATGATCGGCCAGCACCCTAAGGGCATCTTCATCGCGCCGGCCGGCGAAAAACTGGAACGTCCCAACCCTGATGTGGCTTTGCGCGACCCGGGTCAGGACTGCACCGGGCAGATGGGTCTCGCGGATTATCTGCTCTCCTGTCGCCACAGCGGCCAGCGAACGGGTGGTTGGGATGCCCAATGCCGCCATCGCCTCACTGACGATGTACTCTCGCAAGACCGGGCCGAGTCCCGCACGACCGTCACCGTTGCGAGAGAACGGCGTTGGACCCGCACCTTTGAGCTGAACATCGCGACGTACTCCATCCCGATCGATCAACTCACCAAGAAGGATCGCCCGACCATCGCCGAGCTGGGGCACCCAGCTGCCAAACTGAAAGCCCGCATACGCCGTGGCCAACGGCTCAGCGCCTTCCGGCACTCGGTTGCCGACTAGGACCTCGATGCCTCGAGGCGCGCTCAAACGCTCGGGGTCGAGCCCGAGGTGAAGAGCGAGACTCTCGTTCAGCCGAATCAACGCGGGCGCCGATACTTTGGTGGGCCGCACGCGCGCGAAAAAGCGCTCGGGAAGCCGCGCGTAGCTATTGTCGAACGGAAACATGGAGTCTGGGGTGGTTTTCAGGCGAAGCGTTCGCAGTGGCTATCGGCAAAGGCTCTAGCCCGGCTGATGCTACCCTTCACACCTGAGTCGCGCTAAGCGTCTGTGCCGACACCGCACGGTCTGGCATAGACTGCCACAGATGCACTGCGTTGAATCCAGAGTACAAACCCGGTTCACAGCATTTACGGCGCTTTGAGCGCTTGGGTGGAGCCTTCGGTACGACGGGCTCCATCAGACTCGGGGGCCGATCGGCTGGTCTCGTTTCTTCGCGCGGAACCTGACAGCGCTGTCCACTGACGAGCAAAAGTGGTAGCAAAGAGCCGATTCGTTCCCGAGGGCACGCGCGTGCCCCGATGGGCTGAGGAGGTAAGCGTGACAGAGTGCGGAACGATGTCCCGCTGGGGCTTGGTCGTGGCAATGCTCACCGTCACCGCAGCGCTTGGCTTCTCCGCTGGCGCGGACGCGCAAACACCACCTCAGTTCGATCTCAACCAATTTCGACCTTCTCAGCTCGCGACCGATGGCTTCGCGGTGAGTCACGCCGACGGTCAGGGCCACCTGCGCTTCGGCGTTCAGCTCTACATCGACTTCGCGCGGGACCCGTTGGAGCTGACAGTGACGGATGGACCGATCCCCGATCAGACCATGGCACTCGTTCACTCTCAGCTCACCGGTCACCTCACCTGGAACCTCGGGCTTTGGAACCGCCTGGTGATCTTCATGGACCTCCCGTACTCGTTCATCCTCGACGACAACCTCTCGGAATCGGCGGTCGAGTTCCTGAATTCGATCGGCCAGGGTCTGCTCATCCCCAGAGGAAGCGGCCTCGGTGATTTGTATCTGGGCGCCCGCGGCGTATTGTACGGAACGCGCGAGAACGTTTTTCAACTCGCGGCGCAAGCGATCTTGACGGCGAACACGGCATCGGCATCGCGACCCCAGCAGAACTACCTCGGCGAGCCGAACGCGAGCCCCAACATCGGCGGATGGTTCGAGGTGCTCGGTACCTTCAACGCGGGTAACCACTTCCGGATTCCTCTCAACGTTGGCTACAAAACGAACTTTCAACAGGAGGTTCCCTCACTCGAGATCGGGAGCCAGCTCACGTTCGGCGCCGCAGTCCAGCTTCTGCTCGGCCAGGAACGCTTCATGATCACGATGGAAGCCTTCGGCCGAACTGCAGCGGACGCAGCAACCAGCTTCGGTGGCAGTCAGGAAACGCCAGTCGAGCTTCTCGGAGGATTCAAGTACCTGAATCAGAAAGGCGTCACGCTTGGAATGGCCGGCACGGGCGGCGTGACCTCGGGTTACGGCAATCCCGATTGGCGCCTGATTGGCATGTTCGCCTACACGATGCCGGGGAAGGTCAAGGAGACGCCGGTCGACTCGGACGGAGACGGTATCGTCGATGAGGACGACAGGTGCCCGCACGAGCCGGAGGATTTCGACGGCTTGCTCGATGAGGACGGCTGTCCGGATCCCGATCTGGATCTCGATCGGGACGGCGATGGAGTCCCCGACCGAATTGACAACTGCCCGGATGAGCCGGGCCCAGTCGAGAACCAGGGCTGCCCCGAAGAGCAGCACGTCGTCATCGAAGAGAGTCGGCTCGAGATCGTCGATAAGATCTATTTCAACGTGGACAGCGCCAGTCTTCAGAGACGATCGTATCCAGTTCTCGACAACGTGGCGCAGGTGCTCAATGACCATCCCGAGATTTCCGTCGTCTGGGTCGAGGGCCATACCGACTCGACCGGTTCGGAGGACTACAACCTGCGACTATCGCAGCGACGCGTGGACTCGGTGGTGCGCTACCTTGTGCAGCAGGGCGGAGTCAGCCAGGACCGCCTCGTCGCAGAGGGGTTCGGGGAAACCCGTCCGCTCGTGCCCAACGCGAAGACGAAAGCGGAGCTGGCGCAGAACCGACGAGTGGAGTTCCGCATTGCAGAGGGCGAACCGGAAGACCTCGAGGATGCGCCAAGCGATCCGTAGCCCGACCTGAGACGCGGCGAGCTGCCGAAGATCAGGATCCCGTGAACGAAATCGTGATCTCGCACGTGCCGCCGTCCGTGCC
>JBAVOF010000377.1:0-15507 GCA_049691835.1 Polyangiales bacterium | reverse complement strand
ATGTAATCCTCTCGGTGGCCGACTACTATCAGCGCCAGGGTGCCGGCCCGGCCGAGGCGATGCACTTGAATCGTGCCGTCAGCGATCTGCGAACCGCCATCCACGCCCGTCCCGATGATGAGGGCTTGTGGACGACCCTAGTGCGCGTGCTCAACCGGCGACACGGAATCGGCCCCGCTTCGTGCGCCGCAAGCGCGGCGATCGCAATCGGTCACCCGGCTTCGCTCTTCGAGGGCGACGCGAGCGGTCAGGGTGAAGCCGTGGGTGAACCCGAGGTTCCCCTGCCGATGGTCGTCGACAGCACGGTCGCCCCGCCTGCTCTGCCGCCGACCGCGCGGCGCCTCTTCGCTCTCTGCGAGGACTCCTTCGACAAGGTGCTCCCCTTCAACGCCGCGGCATGGCGACTGCGCAAGCCAACGGGGCCCCATCGCGAGTTGGTGGACGAGGCTGGCGCGGTTGCCGAGGCGCTGGGGATCAGCGAGCCCCGTCTGAGGGTCACTTACCTCGCACCGTCAGCGTGCATGCCGATCGCAGGCAACCCGCCCACCATCGTCGTCGGGGGGAGCCTCCAGCAGGTCACCACCGCAGGGGAACGGGTTTTCCTGTTCGCACGCGCCTTGAAGATCGCGAGCAACCACCTCTCGCCCGCGCTTCGGGCGCGACCGGAGGACCTCGATGTCGCCCTGCAGGCGCTCTTCCAAGGTCAGGAAGGCAGTCGGACGCAGCACGGAGAACCGAGACAACTGCAGGACCTGCGCAAGAGACTGCTCAAGGCGGTACCTCGCCGGTGGCGCGACGAGGTCGAGAGCTTGGTCCTGGAGTTACGGGGCAATCCGGGGTTTTCGACCGGAGCGGCGCCGTTCGCCATCGCCGAGCTCGGAGACTACATAGCCCTGACCCTAACGGGGGACGTTCCTTCGGCGGTGAACGCGCTCCTGAAGGTCGCCGGACACGACGTGCCCGCCAGCGCGGCGGCCCGTCTCAACGCAGTTCGGGAGACCCCTGAGGCCTGGGCAGTAGTTCGCTTTGCGATCAGTGACGCACATTTTGAAGCTCGGACCCGAGCTGGTGTAGATCCCTAGAACGATGCGACTGGGGTTCATCGGTCCTGCAGGAACGGACGCGAGCGCTCTCGAACGGGCAGCCAAGTTGCTCATCTGCGACTTCGAGGCCGATGAGCTCGTCTATCTCGGAGAAGACGGGGCACTTCGCGACTTCACGGCCGCCCACGAGTCCGGGGACGGCAAGCGCACGATCGAGGAGCAAGTCGCTCGAGTCGCCGCGATCGGCTCGCCGGACGAGATCGAAGACGTCCTGCGACGGCTCCGAGGAGCGCGCTACCTCGGGAAGCTGCACGTCGCTCCCCCGTCACCGAGACGGGCGATGGAAATGCTCGACGATCGGATCGTGCTCATCGTCCGAAACAAGACGACGATAGGCGAAGAAGACGTCATCAACTCCAACATCGTCGTATATGGTGATGCCAAAGAGCTCATGTTCAAGCGCTTCGGGCCTCGTTGCTTCTTCAGCCCGGGGCCTCTCGAATTGGGACACGTCGGACTGCTCGACGACAGCTCGGACTCTGGTGGAGTCGTGCTCAAGGCGATCAATCTCGACGGCGAGATCTCGTGGAACGAACCGATCCAGGGCCGGGGCGCCAAAATCATGGTGGCTCCATGACGACAAGGCGGATTGCCATCTACGGGGGAAGCTTTGATCCACCGCACCTCGGCCACGTCCTGTCGGTCGCATGGGCACTCTCTACCGCCGACATCGATGCAGTCTTGATCGTTCCCACTTGGAAGCACGCCTTCAACAAAGCGCACGGCGCGTCGTTCGAGGAACGCATGGCGATTTGCGCCCTCGCCTTCGCTCTGCTCCGCGGGGTCGAGATTTCCGACGTCGAGCGACGCCTTGACGGCGTCAGCAGGACGCTCGACACCCTCAACGCCCTCAGGATGGAGCACCCAGACGCGCTGTTTCGGTTGCTCATCGGCAGCGACGTCCTGCCGACGACCGATCGTTGGCACCGTTGGGACGAGGTCGTGAAAATTGCGCCACCTCTGGTGGTCGGCCGCGAAGGCTATCCGGCGCCCAGCGATTGCGCGATCTCAATCCCAAACGTCAATTCGACCGAGATCCGCTCCCGCCTCGCAAGAGCCGGTGACGTCACGGGACTGGTGCCGAGCAATGTCATCGAGCACATCCGGTCGCGCGGGCTTTACCAAGGCAAGCGATGAACATCCTCATCATCGGGCGCGGCCGGGTTGGCAACGCCCTGCGGCGGGGGCTGGAGTCGAACGCAGAGCACATCGTCGTTACGGCGGCGCGGCGGTGCGGGCCTTCCAAGGTTCAAACCGCTGATGCGGTCATCCTCGCGGTGCCCGACGCGGCGATCGAGCTCGTCGCGCGGGAGATCGCCCCGAACTTGAAGCGAGGGGCGACGGTGCTTCATTGCGCTGGGGCCCGTGGGCCCCGTGAGCTTAGGGCCTGCGAGCAGCACGGCGCCTCGATCGGCGTCATGCACCCGCTGGTCTCGTTCCCGAGCTCGCGGTACAGCCCTAGTCTATCTGGCAAGACGTTCACCGCGAGTGGAGCGCGGCGCGCCATCGCAACGAGTCGACGCATCGCACGAGCCTGTGGCGCCCGCATCGTCGTCGCCGAAACTGGCGATGCGGGCTATCACGCAGCTGCCGCTCTGACCGCCAATGGTGCCGCGGCGCTGGCATTCGTCTCGGTCGGCGTGCTCGAACGTCTTGGGTTCGACAAGAGGGCGGCCGAGCATGCGACAGGCGGCCTGCTGCAAAGCGTGGGCGAGAACGTGCAGAGTCTCGGGGTTCCGGAAGCGCTGACGGGTCCGATCGCACGCGGTGACACTGAGACGGTCGCGAGCCACCGAAGGGCGTTACGGCGGCTGACGCGCGATGCGCTCTCGGCCTACGATGCGCTCGTTCCGATCATCGTGAGGTGCGCGCGAGCTGCAGGCCTGGATCGAGCGAGCGCGTCGAAGATCCTTCGTTCGCGCTGATCTTGCGAGCCGATTTCACTCCGCCGCCTCGACCGAGCCCTCTAGCGGTTCGAAGCGAAGACCTTCTGCATCTCCCAGCACCCGCACTCGTTCCCCGCGTCGCAGCTCTCCGCCCAGGATCGCAGCCGCCAACGGCGCTTCGAGCATCCGTCCGATCGCGCGGCGCATGGGACGTGCCCCGAGGGCGGCGTCGTATCCGCCGAGCGCGATCAGCGAATCGATCGCGCTCGCATCAACGCGAAGCTCGACACCATGTCGCTCGCGAAGCTGAAGGGCGACGCCCGAAACCATACGGACCGCGATCTCGCGGATCTCTGGACGGCTGAGCGGGCCGAAGAACAACGGCTCGTCGATTCGGTTCCAAATCTCAGGCGGGAGCGCGCGCCGAGCAGCGGCAAGGGCGGTTGAAACCCCGCCCGCCGATGCTTGCGAATCCCGATGGAAGCCGATGGAACCGTGATTGCCAACGGACAATGGTGCGCCGAGGTTCGTCGTCATGACGACAATCGTGTTCGTGCAGTCGACGATTCTACCCTTTCCGTCGGTAAGCCGCCCATCCTCCAGGAGCGGTAGCAGCGACTGCAGCACGTCCATGTGTGCCTTCTCGATCTCATCGAGCAGGACGAGCTGATACGGCCGGTGACGAATTGCTTCCGTGAGCTGGCCTCCGGTGTCATGACCGATGTAGCCGGGAGGGGCGCCAACGAGCTTGGCGACGGCATGTGCCTCGCTCAGCTCACTCATGTCGATCCGAGTCATGGGGCAACCCATGAAGAAGAGCTCGTTCAATGCGCGCGCGGTCTCGGTCTTGCCGACACCGGTCGGGCCTAGGAAGAGGAACGTGGCGAGCGGTCGATGACCATGAAACCCTGCCGCTCCCTTTCGGAGCGCATCGGAGATTCGACTCATGACATCTTCATGGCCGACCACGTGCTTGGCGAGGTGCTGCTCGAGCTCGAGAAGCTTCTGCGAGTCGCTCACCAGGAGCCGCTCCACCGGCACCCGCACCTTCTCGGCAACGACCTGGGCAATCGCTTCACGGTCTACGATTGCCCCGCCGCGACGACGAGTCCGTGCCGCCGCCAAATCGAGAAGGCCGATCGCCTTGTCGGGAAGGGCCTGTTCGGGGAGGTAGCGAACGGAAAGCTCGACGGCAGACTCGACTGCCGAAGTGTCGTACGCGATCCCGTGGTGAACCTCGTAACGTGGGACTATGCCACGGAGAATTTCGATCGCGTCTTCAGCCGCCGGTTCGGCGATGTGGATCGGCGAGAACCGCCGCGCCAGGGCAGGATCTTTTTCGACGTACTTGCGATACTCGGCATCGGTAGTCGCCCCAATGCACGGAAGCTCACCCCGCGCGAGCGATGCCTTCAGCTCGTGCGCAAGATCATCAGGTGCGTCACCACCGGTAAATAGAGTGTGTACCTCGTCGATGAAGAGCACGATCTTGCCGTTTGCTCGCTTCACCTCGAACTGCAGTCGACGCATCCGCTCCGAGAGCGCGCCGCGTACCCCGGTCCCCGAGACCAATCCCCCTGCGGAAAGCTCAACCAAAATCGTGCCCTCGAGGCCGCGCACGCCATCACCACCATGCGCCAGCCTTCGCGCGAGCCCCTCCACAATCGCGGTCTTACCCACTCCGGGCGGTCCAACGAGAATTGGATTGTTCGATCGTCGGCGCGCAAGCACGTCGAGGAGCCGTTCGATCTCGTCGTCGCGACCGATGACCTCGTCGATGCGTCCCAATGAAGCCATTTCGGTCAGGTTGCGACCGAGCTTGGCGAGCGTCGGATACTTGCGGGCGTCCAACCCAAACGGCGACGAGGCGGGTACGATCGCGTCGTCCTCTGGCGTCGCCATGGGCGCATCGCTCGTCGCTTCGATTTCGCCATGCGGATTGGGGGGCTCGACGCCCAGCCCGATCAGCGGCGTGGCCTCGGTGGTTCTGCGTGCGGACGGACGCAATGGCTTCGCGACAGGCGGTTCGGGAGCCGAGGCGGCTGGTCGGACCTGCGTCGCAGCTGGTGCCGTCCGCAGCTCTGCCGGCTGTAGAGCCACCTGCACCGCTTCCTGCACGCGTCGAGAGCCGGTGCCTATCACTTCCAGGCTTCGGTGCCCCGCGCTCCTCGTGTCACGCGCGATTGCCAAGAGCAGATGCGCGGGAAGCACTTGTGCGGCCCCTGTCGCTTTCGCAATCCGGTACGCGCGTTCCACCGCGCGCTCGAGCGCGCTCGTGGGCTCGGAGTCCACCACTCGAATGGCGCTGAGCAGGTCGCTCTCCTTCACCCCGAGCTGAGAGAGGAGCTTCCCCATCGGCCCGCCGGTCTGCAACATGACGAGCAGCAGATACGCCGTAGACGGGCCTTGCGCGCGCCTCTGCGCCTCGCGCTGCGCGCGTGCGACCAGTCCTTTCACACCCCCACTGACCGTCGTCATCGAGCTCCGTTCCTGGCTCGGAGTTAGCTGTCACCGCCTTGGGGCACAACTTTTCGGCGGACCCCAAAGCAACCGGGTGGGGAAATCCCACATTTGGTTACCTTATCACCCTGTCACTGTAAAGTTCTAGTTGTTAGGTTGATCCTGAACCGGAACCCAGGAGCAACTGTGAATCCACGTCTCGTATTGGGAGCAAGCATACTGGCTGCGATCGTCTCATCGGTCGGTCCTTGGCAGGGCGCCAACGCGGCCTCAGGTCTCCGAGCAAAGCTCTATCTCACTCAAAAAGGCGTGCCTCGCTCGCTTTCGGAGTTGGGTGTGCTTCGTTTTGCGGAGTCCAACAAAGCCACCAGATTGCAGGAGACGACGGACGCGCCGATCGAGGACCGACAGTGGCGGGCGACCCTCGTTGCGAACTTCAATGCCCCGGTGGGCGACTCCGAATTCGAGGTTCTCTTTTATGACATCCAGACCGCCGATCGGAAATTCATCGCGCCCACGATGACTGTATTCGTCAACGACCGGAATCAGAAAACGATCGTGCATGAGCTACGGCTCAACCGCCCGCAGTTCGAGCCCAACCGGAGGCTGGAGATGGTGGTCACCGTGCGTCGGCAAGAGGTCGGCCGTTACCGCTTTCAAATTCTCGGAGACCGTGTACAACACAGCGGCGAAGTCACCTTCTCGGATGACGAAGCCCGCTGACCAGTGCCAAGCATCAATGACGTCACCGCCAGTGCCGCAAAGGGCAAGCTGGATTTGGTCTATGTTCTGGTCGGGACGGAGCACCTGCTCGTCGAACGCGCGGTTGATGCCCTGCGCTCCGCCGTCGATGCCATGGGCGTGCCCGGATTCAACTTCGATCTGTTCGACGGAAAAGGCCTCGATGCCGGGCGCGTGATCTCTGCTGCCAGGACCCTACCGATGATGGCCGAGATGCGCTTCGTGTTGCTGCGTCACGCGGACGCGATGACGCCCAGCGAGCAGACTGAGCTCGCCGCATACCTGGACGATCCCTGCGATTCCACCTGCCTCGTGCTGACGGCGACCAAGCTCGACGGACGCGCCAAGCTCGCAAAGGCCGCGAAGAAGAAGGGCTACCTTGTAGAGACGAAGCCACTTCGCGGCCGCGAGCTCCGGGAGTTCGTCCGTTCCGAGGCAGCCGCCCGGGAGCACCAGGTCGTCCCGCAAGCGATCGAGGCGCTCCTCGACGCCGTGGGCGACGACCTCGCCGCGATCGATGACGCCTTGGAGCGTTTGTCGCTCTTCGTCGGCGCAGGCCAACGGATCGATGCCGAAGCCGTGAGCAAGTGCGTGACGCGCATTCGCGTGGATTCGATCTGGAGCCTCGTCGACGCAATCGGACTCAAGGACCGTCGCAGAGGAATTGCCGCCGCGCAGTCGCTCTTGGACGACCGCGAGCCGCCACTTCGACTGCTCGCGATGGTGGCGCGGCAGCTGCGAACCGTGGCGCGCATGCGCGAAGCGCTCTCTGATGGCCTACGCCCTCAGGAAGCGGCGAAACGGGCAGGCGCCCCTCCCTTCAAGGCATCCGATCTGACGGAGTCAGCCCGGAGATTCACCGCCGAAAGCCTCGGTGAGGCCTTCGCGCTCATTGCTGAAACCGATCGCGCGCTCAAAAGCAGCAAACGCCCGCCGGATCTCATCCTACAGAGCGCTGTGCTCGAGCTCTGCGCCGACCACCGCTGAAGCGGCTGCGGGGCTCAGCTCTCGAGGGTGTTGACTTGCTGAGTCAGTCTGGAGATGTAACGCGAGCCGGTTCTGCGCTGGTAGACGCCCTTGGAGACCGCGCCGTCGATGCGCCGGATGGCCTCACCGAGAGCCTTTTTCGCCGCACCAGAATCACCCGCCTGAATCGCGACACGCACACGCTTCACGCAGGTGCGTACGTGCGTGCGCAGGTTGCGGTTTCGTGAGGTTCGCTTGACCGTCTGACGGGCTCGCTTTTTTGCTGAAGCGTGGTTGGCCACTCTGATATCCTCCCCGTAGGGACGCGGGTGGTAGCCCTGCCTAAAGGGGCTGTCAAGCCGGTGACAAGAACCTTGCCAGCCCCGCGCCCAGCAGGCATACACGCTCGTGTCCCGAAGCCAGCAAACGCTGAATTGGCTTGCAAGACTCGTGACCGAGCGGCGCAAGCTCGTGCTTGGGGTGGTGCTTGCTCTGACGGCCGCCTTCGCGACGCAGATCCCCAAGCTGCGCGCCGATCCCGCCCCTGAAAGTCTTCTTTCCTCGTTCGAAGGGGAGGACTACGCGCTCATCCAGCGGCGCTTTGAGGAATGGTTCGGAAAGCGGCCCGAAGCAGTGCTCATTCTGCTCGAAGCGGACAACGTGCTTTCCCGGGACACCCTGCAACGCATCCAGGACCTCTCGCTCTATTTCGCCGCGAAGCCATGGGTGGAACAGGTGGCCAGTCTCACGACGCTCAACATCCCCCGGCGGGTCAAGGGGGCCGCGGAGCAGGCTAAGAGCGATGCAGGGGGGCTCGTAGAAGTCGCCGGGACCGAAGACGAAGGCGATCTAGATGATCTCGATTCCCTCGACGAACCCGGTGAGGACGCGGGCGCCCAGGGTGATCTCAAGGACGATGCGTTCAACGCGCTCCTCGACATCATCGAAAGCGATCCGGATAGGTTCCCCGGCGGCATCGCCGAGGTGGGCCCCGCACTCTCGGCGGAGCTCAAGACCGACCCCATCATCGATGGTCCCGTGGTGACGGAAGAGAAAGCCGCCGAGCTCGCCGATGCGATCGAGGACAACCCGCTTCTCTTGGGCCGGCTGATCGACGAGGACCACACTCTGGCCGGGATCGCCCTTCAACTGAAGGACCTCAATCCAAGCGAAATGCGCCAGGCGATGAACGAGCTCCAGGAAGGCCTGGAGCGATCGGAGTTCAGTGATCTGGAGTTGCACGTGGGCGGCCTGCCCTATCTGCGAAGCGTCATCGTCAGCAAGATGCGACAGGACAACCTGAGACTGATTCCCCTGACGGTTCTGGTCTGCTTGCTGCTACTGAGCTTGTCCTTCCGTTGGGCCGCGGGTGTCCTCCTTCCGCTGGGGGCGGTAGCGATCACAGCCGTGGTGACGGTCGGCGGGATGGGGCTCTTCGGCGAGCCGATGAACATCCTCAACAACGTCATCGTGCCACTGCTAATCATCATCGTCCTGAGTGACGCAACCCATTTGATCCAGCGCTATCGCGACGAGGTGTATCTGGACGACGACACCCCCGAGGGTCGAGATGCAGCCGGGGGCCGAACCGTGTCCGCGATTGCGGTGGCGTGTCTCCTGACGTCGGGCACCACCGCCGTCGGCCTCGGCTCGCTGGTCGTCTCCAAGACCGTGATGCTCCGGCATTTCGGCGTCACCTCGGGTCTTGGCGTGATGGTTGGGTACCTGGTCATCATCACGTTTGTTCCTGCGATTCTCACCTGGGTCACGCCCCCCAAACGCGAGATGGTTCGCAAAGAACGCACGAGCATGTTCACCACCGTGTCGACCTCGGTCGTGGCGAAGCTCTTGCACTGGCGTTGGCCCGTGCTCATCGTGACGGCGTTGGTTACCCTCGGAGCAGGCTATATGGCGCGTGGGATTACCGTCGACCACGCCCTGCTCGATCAGTTCGACGAAACAGACCCGGTCTACACGACCACACTCCTGATCGAGGAAAAGCTGGGGGGGGTTCGTCCCCTCGAAATCGTCTTGGTTAGCACCGAGGAGGATCATTTCCTCGAACCGCAGGTCGCGGAGTCCATCCAGAGGATCCTAAACTGGGCTGCGCTTCGGCCAGAGGTCATTCGCACACTGAGCTACGGCGACATGCTGCGTGAGTCGTACGCGCTCCTCGCTGACGATCCGAGCGTTCGCTCTGGGAAATTCAAGAGCGAGAAGCAGATCAAAGGTTTGGTCACGATGATGAGCCAGGGCAAGACGAGCCCGCTCAGCGACTGGCTGACCGCAGATGGCAAGAAGGCTCGTGTCCAGCTCAAGTTGCGGGACGTCGGCGCTCAGGCGACCATGCGCTTCCTCGAAAAGCTCGAGCAAGTGATCGACGCGGAGCTTGGCAACGACGCGACCGTGTCGGTTTCGTTCACTGGCGAGGCCTACACGGGGTCTCGCGGCCAAACTGCCGTGGTCACGGACCTGCGTGACAGCATGCTGGTCGCCGTCGTGTTGATCTTCCTGCTCCTCGCTTTGTTCTTCCGCAGCATACGGCTGGGCTTGTTGAGCATTCCGCCCAACCTCATCCCGCTGATCGTCACGATGGCTTACATGGTGTGGCGTGAGATCCCCCTTAACGTGACGACGGTGATCATTTTCTCGATCAGCCTCGGCCTGGCCATCAACTCGACCATTCACGTCCTGGCTCGCTTTCGGGAGGAGATGCGGAGGGGCACCGGGCGGGAGGCCGCGCTGGTGCACGCCATGCAGGGCACCGGACGCGCCATCGTCATCTCGTGCATCACGCTCATGTCGGGATTTGGCGTGCTGCTCCTGAGCTCCTTCATCCCCGTTCGAAGCTTTGGGGAGCTAATCGCCGTCACGATCGGCGGATCCCTGGTAGCGACGCTGGTCGTGCTCCCGCCCCTTCTTCGGGTTGCGGGCGGTGACGGCGGGGTGCGGGTATCGCGCGACTAGGTGTCCATTCGCTCGATGACTGCGGAGGCGAACCCCTCCGTCCCGAGCTCTCCGCCCAGGTCGCGGGTTTTCCGTCCGTCGGACAACGTCCGATTGTACGCGTCGCGGATCCTGGCAGCGGAAGCTCGGCAGCTCCCGTCGCCTCGCGTGTCGGCGATGTGATTCAGCATCATCACCGCCGACATCAGCAGCGCCAACGGATTGGCGATATCCTTTCCCGCGATGTCCGGGGCCGAGCCGTGCACGGCCTCGAAGACGGCGTAGCTGTCCCCGATGTTCGCCCCGGGAGTCACACCGAGACCGCCGACGAAGCCCGCGCAGAGATCGCTGAGCACGTCGCCGTACAGGTTCTCGAGCAACAACACGTCGAATTGCGTTGGATCTTGCACCAGCTTCATGCATCCCGCATCGATGATGACCTCCTCGTAGGCGATGTCGGTGAAGCCATCCTGCTCGCGAACGGAACGGGCGCATCGGATGAACATGCCGTCCGTCAGCTTCATGATGTTGGCCTTGTGCATGACGGTAACTTTCCTGCGGCCACGATCACGTGCGTAATGAAAGGCCCACTTCGCAATGCGCCGAGAAGCTTGCTCGGTTGCAACCTTGAGACTCGTGACGACTCCTTTTGTGATCTCGTTCTCGATGCCGCTGTACAGGCCTTCGGTGTTCTCCCGAATCACCACGAGGTCGACGTCTTGGTAGCGGGTAACGATACCCGGCAGGTTACGAACCGGGCGAACCGCGGCGTAGAGGTCGAGCCGCTTGCGAAGCTGGACATTGACGGAAGTAAACCCCGTCCCGACAGGCGTCGTGCACGGTCCCTTCAGCGCAATGCCCCGCTCACGGATCGCCTCGAGGGTCTGCTCCGGAAGCACTTCTCCCAATGTCTGAAGCGCGGAAACGCCCGCATGGTGCTCGACCCATGTGAGCGGTGCGTCGGCCGCTTCCAGAACTCGCGTGGTCGCGGCCGCGACTTCGGGGCCAATTCCATCCCCAGGAATGAGTACAATCTGATGCGTTGTCATTTTCGGCTCCCGGGCCAAGAGTAGCGCTTGCCAACCCAACGCCAATGCGCTTGAACGGGAAACATGCCGGAAAGAGACTCGGTCATGCGAGCGATGACCAACGATGGCGCGTTTCGCATCGTGGCGGCACGAACGACTGACACCGCTCTGGCCGTCGTCGGAGCCCAACAACTGTCCGGGGCCCTAGCACAGGGCATGGCTAGCTTGGTGACCACCGCCGTGCTCTACCGAGAAACGATGGCCCCTTCCCTGCGAGTGCAGTGCATCCTTCGCTTTGACCAAGAAGCAGGGCAGCTTATTGCGGACTCCCACCCCGACGGCTGGACTCGCGGACTACGCCAGAAAGGAACCGGTGACGCATCACCGGACATTCGAACGGTCCGAGCGACCCTAGAAATGATGCGAACGCTACCAAACTCGGAGCTGCACCGCGGCGTCGTAGAAGTTCCGCGAAACGGGAATCTTTCGGACGCTTTCATGCATTACATGCAAATGTCGGAGCAAATCGTGTCGATGATCTCGCTGGGCGCGGTCGTCGAGGGCGACCACGCCGCGGTGGGTGGCTTCCTCGTGCAGCTCTTGCCCGAAGCCAAAGAAGCCGAATCAGCCATGGAAACGATGACCAGACGCCTCGAAGACTTCGTCGAGATTCGACAACGCCTCCAAGAGTCCGACGGCTCACCTTCTCGACTGATCGATCAGATCTTCCAGGAGATGCCGTTCACCTGGCTGCACAGCAGCGAGGTCCGGTTCGGCTGTCAATGCAGCCAGCTTCGAGTGATGACTACTCTCAGCGTTCTCGATCGTTCGGACATCCAAGAGCTCGTGGATGAGGGTGAGCCGCTGAGCATCGGTTGTGACTACTGCGGCGCCTCCTACACGGTTGAAATCTCGCAGCTTCGTGGCTTGCTGAGCGCGAGCTGAGCAGGCCGGCTTTCTTGCCGGGATCGACCGCCCATGCGCATCCTTCCGCCGATGTCCGACAAGCCGGTAAGAACGTCCCCTGGCGAGATCGTTCGGCGTGCCGGCGTCGTAGCCACGGGCACGCTGGCGTCCCGGTTCCTGGGTGCGGTGCGCGACGCAGTGATTGCCGCGACGTTCGCCCTGGCCGCTACCGACGCATTCTGGCTGGCGTTCACGATCCCCAATGCGCTGCGGGTACTGCTCGGCGAGGGCGCCGTCTCGGCGGCGTTCGTCCCGGTGTACACCGAGGTGCGCGAAACTGAGGGCATCGATCGCGCCAAGCAATTCTTCGCAAACCTCGCCGGTGCGATGTCCGTGGTCCTTCTCGCAGTCACGCTCATCGGTGTGGCGTTCGCGCCCTGGGTGGTACGCGGCTACGCATGGGGCTTCCAGCGTGACGAAGCGCTATTCCACACGACCGTCGCACTCACGCGGCTGCTCTTTCCGTACATCTTTCTGATGGGCATCTCGGCGCTGATGATGGGTGCCCTGTACGCGAGCAAACGATTCGCAGCACCGTCATTTGCACCCGCTCTGCTCAACATTTGCCTGATCGGAGCCGCACTCCTGCTCGCGCCCGTGTTCGACGAGCTGGGCTGGCCGGCGATCTTTGCCCTCGCCGTGGGTGCGCTGCTGGGGGGAGTTCTCCAGCTTCTAGCGCAGGTCCCGTCCTTGCGCGACGCCAGCCTAGTCGTCCGTCCACGAATCGGCTTCGACGACCGCTACGTGCGCAAGTGCGCACGTCTCATGATTCCGTTGTTGGCGGGCCTCGGAGTCTACCAACTCAACGTCCTCCTATCGCGCCTGTTTGCATCGTTCCTTCCGACCGGGAGCGTGAGCTACCTTTATTACGGTCAGCGATTGGCAGAGATTCCACAGGGGATGTTTGCCCTTGCGATCGCCTCCGCTGCCCTCCCCTCGTTGAGCGATGCCGTCGCACACGGGGATGAGGACGAGGCCAAGCGCCTATTCCGTCACGCCCTACAACTCTCCCTCTTCGTCGCGGTCCCGGCGACCGTAGCGTTGGCGGTATTAGCAGAGCCAGCAACGACGGTCTTCTTCGGACGAGGCCAGTATGACGCGGTTGCAGTTCGAGAGACCACTCGATCGCTGGTATGGCAGGCTGCGGGCATTTGGGCGGTGGCCTCGGTGCGCACCATCGTTCCGATGTTTCATGCACACAACGACACGCGAACTCCAGTCATCGCTAGCGCCTGCAATCTCGTCGTATTCGTCGCTCTCAGCGTGGTCTTGATGGGACCGATGCAACACGTAGGCCTCGCTGCGGCGACGACGGGGGCCGCGGTCACCCAACTGGTGGCGCTGCTGTGGCTCCTTCGTCTCCGGTCCGGTCCGCTCGGCATGGCAGAGGTCACCGCGAGTCTCACACGCATCGTGGTCGCCAGCGGGGCGATGGGACTGGTCGTCTGGGCAGGCGCGCGCGCCGGCCAATGGGACAGGGGCGGAAACGATCCTCGCAATGTGGCGGTGTTCGGGGCAACCGCCACCGTGGGTGCTTTGACCTATATTGCCGTGACCGCAGCGCTTGGCTCATCGGAGCTTCGCGCCCTGAAGAAGGCGATCCGGCGCCGCGTAGGTGCGTAACCTGCCAGGGGCGCTACAAGCTCCTCATGGACGTGCTCGATGCTCAATTCTTGGCCGGAGCCACGGCGCTGGAACGACTGCCTGCTCCAACCTTCGCCGAGGTCGCATTCGCTGGGCGTTCGAACGTCGGCAAGTCGAGCCTCATCAACAGCCTCGTTCGCCGCAAGAAGCTCGTGCGCACCAGCAGCGCCCCCGGCTGCACGCGCGCGATCAACATCTTTCGAGTGCGCCTTCGGACCAACGAGGACGAGGCGCACCTCGACTTGGTAGACTTGCCCGGGTACGGTTACGCGCAGCGAAGCAAGTCCGAGCGCAAGTCCTGGGGCCCGCTGATCGAAGGCTTTCTCAGAGAGCGGCCGGGCCTGAGGGGCGCAGTCGTCATCGTCGACATTCGACGGGGCGCCGAGGCGGACGACCTACAGCTCCTCGAGTTCCTGGAAAGCGTCGGCGTCACTCCCATTGTGGTCGCTACCAAGATCGACAAGTTGCCGGCAAGCAAGCGAAAGCCGGCGGTCTCCGCCCTCGAGTCCGCGCTGGGGCGGCGGCTGATTCCATACAGCTCAGTGACTGGTGACGGCTGGGATGCGCTCTGGGCGCAGGTCCTTTCCGCGAGCAGCATCGATACGGCGGCCCGGATCGGGCAAGCCTGAGCAACTAGTCCTTCAGGTCGAGCTCCAGTGCCTGGCCGGGGTCGCGCAGCCGCAGCTTCGACGGGTCACCCAACATGAGGGCCGGCCCCTGATCCGAATCGGTCTTCGGAGCCTCCGCCGCGGGCCGGGCTTCGCTCCACGCCCCCGGTCCCATCATCCGCTCCACGAATTGTCGAACCTCGGTGCGCTTGTCGGGCGGTACGAGCTCCAGGGCGGCCGTGACGTTCTGAGTCGCCCCTGCGTCATCCCCGGTTCCTTGCAACAGTCGCGCGGCTTGAAGGCGGAGCTGCCAATTGTCGGGATCGAGCTCCACCGCGTGCTTCATGTTTGCCGCCGCAGCAACCGGGTCGCCGTCGGCGAGATGGAGCTGCGCCCAGACCGCCCAAAGCATGGGCGCATCGGGCGTGAGCTCCTCGGCAACCTCCAGCTCGGCCCGAGCTCGTTCCGGTTCGTCCAAACCCAGATGAATCGTCGCCAAGACGAGGTGCGCACGACCGTATCGTGGCCACTTCTCCAAGACCTCTCCGATGATGCGGCTGCCCTCGTTGAACTGCACTTCCGCCGCCGCCTCTTGGCCGTTCATCTTGAGCATCCCGGCTTGGGCGAGAAGGAGCTGGACCAGATTGAGCTGACGGGGGCCGTCGTTTCGCAGCTCGACGGCCGCCTCGAACTCCGCCACCGCCTCCGCAAGCCCACCGGACTCGACGAGAATCGTGGCATTCACGTTGCGAAGCGAGGGCGACATAGGGTCCAATAACAGCGCCGTCTCGACCATCGGTAGCGCCTTCGCCGCATCGCCACCGCGCGAGAAGATGCGCAACGCCTCCGTGCCGAGAGCCGCCGCCAAGACTTCAGTGTCCCGCAGCACGCGAACCGCAGAGAGCTGGACTTCGCCACGACCTCCCCACGGATCGAAGTATCCCGATGGTGCCTCCGCACCAGCTGGGTCATAGACGGCTGTTACGAAATATCCCAGCATTCCGGATGGATCGGCGGGCGCGCGGGCTCCCTCAAACTCCCATGCCTCCGCGACCATCGCGTTAACACCGCGCTGCCGAAGCAAGGCAGTCATGGCAGCGGCCATCTCGAGCGGGTAGAGGCGGACGGGCGCCTCTTCCGTGCTGATCATCGCATAGAC